>JBBSBG010000102.1:0-9289 GCA_038251495.1 Cytophagales bacterium | reverse complement strand
GGTGCGGCTTTGTTGCAAGACATCCCTAAGATGGTGCAAATGACGGCCGAGATTGTGAAGGCTACCAATTTGCCAGTTACCGTAAAGACTCGATTAGGTTGGGATGATAATACTAAAAATGTCGTGGAGGTTGCTGAGCGCCTTCAAGACATTGGCATTCAGGCTCTGACAATACATGGGCGCACGCGTGTTCAAATGTATAAAGGTTCTGCCGATTGGACGTTGATAGGAAAGATCAAAGAGAATCCACGCATGCGTATTCCAATTTTTGGTAATGGTGATATTGATAGTCCACAAAAAGCATTAGAGTATAAAAACCGCTATGGTGTGGATGGAGTTATGATTGGTCGCTCGGCCATTGGCTCACCATGGGTTTTCAATGAGATAAAACATTATTTTAAAACGGGAACGGAGCTGCCGCCACCAGACATGGCTGAGCGCGTAAACATCACACGCAAGCATTTAGATTTCTCTATTCGTTGGAAAGGCGATAAGCTTGGTATTTTTGAAATGCGCAGGCATTACACCAATTACTTTAAAGGCACTCCTGACTTCAAACCTTTCCGCACCAGGTTGGTTGAAGCCCCTACACAAGCTGAAGTAAACGCCATACTTGATGAAGTGATTCATAGTTACGCGGAACTTGTTGTTTAGTAGAGGCTTTAAAGTTAAATGTTCTTAGTTTATCTTTGGGTATATAAAATTTTCAATGATCGTTGAGATAAAAAAAAATATCACACAGTCCAAGCTCGATAAAGCTCAAAAAACGATTCAAAGGAATCGCGCAAAGAAAGGATTCAATCCAGATCCATTTACTGGTAAAATAAAATGGGAGATGGATGGGCTGTCAATTCAACGAATGATGCGAAATGAATGGCTTTGATTTAGTGGTAGATACCAACATCCTCATTTACCTAACCATTGGTAATAGCAGTATAGCTGAACTTACACGAGGTAAAAATCTTATAGTATCTTTTATTACTGAAATGGAGTTGCGCAGCTGGCCCTCGTTAACCTCCAATAATATCCACTTGGTTAACAGACTTCTTTCCAAATGCAGAGTGCTAGGTCTTAATGATGAAATCAAGGAAAAGGCAATTGAGATTAGAAGAAGCACCAAGTTAAAACTTCCAGATTCCATTGTTTGTGCTACTTCGATTTTTTTTGGGATTCCACTTTTGTTTGCAGATAATGACTTTAAAAGAGTAAAGGACAAAGACTTGCTCCTTATAAATGTTTAAAAGGTGCTAAAGAAATCAGGAGCAGTTCCAATTTTTTTATTGCTAGTGCTATCCCTTATCTGGGGCACTTCTTTCATATTGATTAAGCAAGGCTTAAAAGTGTTTTCACCAGATGTCGTTGGAGCACTTCGCGTTACAGCCGCTTCACTTTTTCTTTTGCCATTGGCTTTGCCTCGACTCAGAGAATTAAAACAGGGCGATCATTTTAAATTGTTAGTCTCAGGATTAATGGGAATTTTTTTTCCAGCGTTTTTATTTGCCTGGGCACAAACCCGCCTCAATAGTTCGTTGGCAGGAATTCTCAACACGCTTTCGCCACTTTGGACTATGATCTTTGGTGCTTTATTTTTCACGCAACGCTTTCGCGGATTTGCAATTGTAGGCATTGTTATTTCCTTTACCGGAACAATTCTACTTGCTGTATCACGCTCAGGCGGATCAGTTACAGGCTTCAATGTTTATGCGCTCATTATTGTTGCTGCCTGCGCGTTGTATGGTGCCAACCTAAATTGGATAAAATTTAAGATTCATGATTTGGGTTCGTTAACAATTACCAGTGTGTCGCTTTTGTTTATCGGACCCTTTGCGGCAGTTTATCTTTTTGGATTTACCGATTTTGTTGAAACGATGGCAAACAAACCGGGAGCCTGGCAAGCATTTGGGTTTATTACCTTGTTAGCGCTAATGAGCACGGCCATTGCCAACCTCATGTTTGTGAAGCTTTTGAAAATCTCAACACCCCTATTTGCCAGCTCGGTAACGTACATTATGCCGATTGTTGCGGTAATGTGGGGTGTAATTGATGGCGAGAAATTAGTTGTTGGCCATTTTATAGGGATGGCCGCAATTCTTGGCGGTGTTTATCTGGCCAATAAAAAATAACAACTCATCCCAACAATCTCATTTTGTTTTTCGGGAATGATAGTATTACTTTCATTTAAATTTCAGTGTTATGAAAATGAATTGCATTAGTTTAACCGTATTACTAGTCTGCCAAGCTGCGTTTGTGTGGTCGCAGACAAAAGAGGAGGCCATTTTGGGAGTATGGGAGTCAGGAAATGGAAAGGCTCGTATTAAAATTGAAAAGACTGGCGATAAGTTCAATGGCCGGATCGTTTGGTTGCGCGAACCTAATGATGAAGCAGGAAAACCTAAACTAGATAAAAACAATCCAGACGAATTGCAAAGAGTTAAGCCCCTTCTCGGGTATTCTATGCTAAAGAGTTTTTCATATACAGATGATAAAACATGGAAAGAAGGTACTATTTACGATCCGGAAAGCGGGAGTACATATTCTTGTACAATCATCATGACTGATGAAAACACATTAGATGTTAGGGGTTATATAGGTGTGAGCTTGTTCGGGCGCACAGACGTGTGGAAACGAGTTATCATCAAAAAAAAGTAGCAGGCAATGAAAATCCTGCTCATAGCTTTTTCAGTTTGCGTCACTGTTCTTGCACACGCTCAACAAAATGATACTACTGCAATTGAAGACTTCAGTATGTATGCTGATGCCGAACTTGCCAATGGAGCTAAGAGGTTTTGCACATCCAAAGTCTTAGATCAAAGTCCTAACAAGCTAATTTCCCTCGGGTATGATTATCAAGGCGCACACAATATGTCTTTGCCTGCCCTACCTCCCGCAGCCAGCGGTGATTTTCGAGTTCGCAGTGTTCAAGGCATTCGGTTGTCGGCCAATGTACCCATAGTCTCAAAAACTAATATTCTAATCAACCTCGGGGCATCCTATGCGGATTCACGCTACCAGATAGAAAACCCTCAAAACCATCCATTGGCAAATAACTTGCAGAACCGCGGCCTTCGCACAATGGGTTTGGCAGCAACCGTATTTAAGCCACTGAATGAAATAAACTTTTTATTTTTTCAGGCAACGGCCGACTTAAATGGCGACTATTCTTTCAGTGAGTTTCAGACGTTGTCGTTCCTCCGGTACTCGGGCTCGGCCGTCTATGGGTGGAAAAAGCATGATCGGCTTTTTTACGGATTTGGGGTTTCACGCACATACCGGGTAGGAGAACCAAACTTCATTCCCGTCTTTATGTACAACTATACATTTCCTTCGCGGAAGTGGGGCATCGAGTCGGTTTTTCCAGCTCGTGGCCATGTTCGCAGAACCTTTAACCCGCGCACCTTGGCTTTTTTTGGCTACGAATTAGAAGGTCAAACTTACCGACTGTCTGGTCTAAAAGATGTTAATGGTATTGTCGACCCGGAATTACGCAGAAGTGAATTGCGCATTCGGCTCATGATGGAGCGTTCTGTCAAAAACTTTGTTTGGGTTAGCGTGCAGGCTGGTTTACGTTACAATTGGAACTTCAATCTTGATGATGGTGACTTTTTCCGTGGATTTACCGGAGACCAACCTTATATTTTAGAAAACAGCCTTACCAATGCTTTGTACTTCAACGTCTCAATTAACCTTGTAAGTCCGTAAGCTCATTTTTTATTTGTCTTTCAACTCAAACATTGCCATTACAGGCAAGTGATCTGATGGATAATATTTTCCATCATAATCTTGAATTACTTTATAATCGCTGGCTTTCCATTGCGATGAGTGAAAAACATAGTCGATGGTTCGGCAAGTAATTTTGTCAAATTCAAATCCACAAAAAGTACCTGTTAAGTCTGTAGCGGGGCGGGCATCAAATAGGTGAATATCTTTTCCATCTATCATGGTAAGATAGGGCTCATCGGTAGGCTCTGAATTAAAATCACCCGATACAAGCACAGGAATTTCTTTTAGAGTTTTTTCTAACGTTGCTCCAGCCATGTATCCTTTCAGATAGGTTTTAATCAGACTTGCGCTATTCTTTCTTGCTTCTTTACCAATGTGATCAAAGTGAGTGTTTGCGTAGAGGAATGACTTGCCAGTAATCTTATCTTTTAACATAGCAAACGTAACAACACGCGTAATAGCTGCGTCCCAACTTTTACTGCCGGGCACGTTTGGGGTTTCTGATAGCCAAAATGTATTGTGAGATAGTACTGTAAACTTTTCTTTCTTGTAAAAGATGGCTGAATATTCTCCTTTATCTTTTCCATCATCGCGGCCAACGCCAATAAATGCATACTCAGATAATCCTTTTTGTAAATCCATCATCTGGTTATGAAGCGCCTCCTGTACACCCAATAAATCAGGGTTATACTTTTTGATTAAGGCAACTACTTTATCAGGTCGGTTTTTCCATTGATTGATTCCATCGGCTTCCGTATCAAGTCGGATGTTGTAACTCATCACCGAAACGGATTGACTATAGCTCACAGTTGAGATAAGAATAAGGGAGCCCAGTAAAAAAGATTTCATTAGTGGTTATCCTAATGCCTCAACCGATTCAACTTCTTCGGGCATCATTTTTTTGAAAAGATTTTCAATGCCAGCTTTTAATGTTATGGTAGAGGAAGGGCAACCACTGCATGAGCCCTGCAACATTACTGTTACCTGCTTATCTAGGTAAGAGTGGAAAGTTATTGCACCACCGTCTTGCTCAACTGCAGGGCGGATATACTCATCCAGAATTGTTTTAATTTTTTTCACCGTTTCAGTTTCTTCCTGCTCGGCAACTGCTGGGGCTTTCATATCCAAAATCAGTTTACCACTCTCAAGAAATTTCTGAATATGATTTTTGATGGTCTCCTGTATTTCGAGCCACTCGACATCTTCTTTTTTTGTAACCGTAACGAAGTTGCTCATATAAAAAACGCGATCCACAAAGGGGTACATGAAAAGCTCCTGAGCAAGCGGTGCCTCTTCGGCATCGGCAGGTGTAGGAAAATCAAAAGTCATACCTTCGGGCACAAGCATATTGTTTACAACAAACTTGAGTGAGTTTGGATTGGGATTCGATTCTAGATAAATATGGATATTTTTTGTTGTACTGTTCATCGTCATAGTTCGTTTTGTAAGTAACAAAATTAAGGAATTAAAGTTCTGCTTCCGGAGGCAACGGATCTCCAAGTGCATTCTCCCATTTACTCACAACTGCAGTTGCTACGCTGTTTCCAACAACATTCGTAGCACTTCTGCCCATATCCAGCAGCGGATCTATGCCCAACAATAAGGCTAGGCCAGCCTCAGGAATGTTAAAAGTGGCCAGTGTACCCGCTATTACTACTAATGAAGCCCGAGGTACTCCGGCAATTCCTTTGCTTGTTATCATGAGCACCAATAACATACTTAATTGAGTAGCGATTGGTAAATGCATGTTATATGACTGTGCGATAAATAATGATGCGAAAGTCATATACATCATACTTCCATCAAGATTGAAGGAATAACCAAGGGGTAGTACAAAACTCACAATCTTGCCCTTGCAGCCAAAGCGTTGTAATTCCTCCATCGTTTTTGGAAAAGCAGCCTCACTACTACTGGTACTAAAGGCGAGAAGAATGGGTTCTTTAATTCGTTTTATCAGGTTGAAGATTCGCTTGCCAATAAATACAGAACCTGCCAACGCTAAAATCACCCAAAGTAAAAATAATCCAAAGTAAAATTCGCTGATGAAGATGGAATATGTTTTTAGGATGGTAATCCCTTGTTGGGCAATGATGGCAGTCATTGCGCCAAAAACTGCTAATGGGGCGAAGTTCATCACATACCCGGTTAGCTTAAGGATTACGTGTGCACAGGCATCCATGAAGGTAATAACAACTTTACCTTGCTCGCCAATGGCCGCGGTAGCCACGCCAAAGAATATAGAAAATACAACTATTTGTAAAATTTCATTTTTGGCCATTGCTTCCACAACGCTGCTTGGAAAAACATGGTAGAGAAAAACTTTTAGAGACAGCCCACCTGAATTGGTAATTCCTGGAATCTCACTCACTTCCGGCAGTGGTAAATCCATAGCGATTCCTGGCTCAAATAGATTTACAAGGATCATACCCAGTAAAAGACTAGTTAGTGAAGCGCCTAAAAACCAAAGCAATGTTTTACCGCCTATGCGTCCAACGGCACTGATATCGCCCAGTTTGGCTACACCTACCACCAGCGTAGTGAAAACCAATGGCGCAACAATCATTTTTATAAGGCGTAAAAAAATGTCGGCCATTAAAGAAAACGGTTCTACTTTTTTGTCGCGGGCAGACAGTATTGCACCTCTTGCTTTTCCTAATTCCTTACGCTGCTTTTCAAGTTGAGTGAGGACAACAGAGTCACTGGTTTGTCTTATTTGCTCCAGCACTTGTCGTATGGATAAGTCTGTTTTCTTAAGTGCCCCATTATCTTCCGACAGATAACTTTTATTTAGCGTGAAGCCAAGCGCCACGCCAGCGATTAAACTAATAATTATATAAAACGTGAGCTTGCTTTTCTTTGCCGATTGAGGCACTGCCATAGACATAAGGTTTTAGAAAGGCAGCAATATAGAAGTTTTAAAGAATACTTTCGAGCGGGCATTTTATGTCATAAAAACATCAATCAGGATTTGTTAATATTCGTGGTCGGGTCGTTCGCTGTCGCAAGATTTAATTCATTTTCGCTGGTGGCAACTACGCATGCAACAGTCGAATCACCGGTAATATTGACAGCAGTTCGCAGCATATCTAATGGCCTGTCTACAGCTAGTATGAGTGCCAGCCCGGCAGGATCTAAGCCAACAGATTCTAAAACGATAATCAACATAATAATACCTGCACCCGGAACAGCCGCAGCACCAATTGAGGCTAATACGGCAGTCATAAGTATGGTAAGTTGTTGACCAAGGTTAAGGTCGATACCAAATGCCTGTGCGATAAACACAGCGGAGATACCCTGATGAATACTGGTGCCATCCATATTAATTGTTGCACCCAATGGCAATACGAAACTGGATACTTCTTCCGAAATACCCAGATTTTTTTCGGCACAGTCCATAGTAACAGGCAGTGTGGCTGCACTAGAGCTAGTTGAAAAGGCAAGAATTTGCGCGGGCAAAATTGCGCGTAAAAATTCTCTGTACTTTATTTTGGTAAAAAGTTTTAGCAAGGTTGGGTACATGACAAACACCATCAAAGCCAAGCCCAACACAACATTTAAACTATATACGCTAAGTGCTTTCATTAATTCCATATCGATATTCAAACTGGCAAGCAGCGCGAACACACCTACGGGGGCATACATCATTATAATATCAACAATGCCAAGGATCACAGCATTGGCGCCATCAAAAAAATTCTTTACAGGTTGAATCTTTTCTTTGTTTGCCAAAATCATGGCAACACCAAACAGAATTGAAAAGAAAATGATTTGCAGCATATTAGTATTATCGCTTGCTGCATTGAAAAAATTATCGGGAACAATATTTACGAGTGGTTGCAGAGGGCCAGTGTCAGACGTGGTATGCGCGGCAGTAATGCTTTTATCAAGATCCGATGCAAAGGTTTCGCGCAATGAATCTCTTCGCTCGGCCGAAAGCAGTTTACCGGGCTGAATAATGTTAACTAATACCAACCCAACTGAAATAGCAAACACAGTGGTCAACATATAGAGTCCTATTGTTTTGCCACCAATACGCGAAAGTTTTGAAACATCCGAAAGATTTGAAACACCATCGATCAATGAAACGATGATGAGTGGAACGGCAATAAGCTTTAAACAATTAATGAATATAGTACCGAATGGTTTTATCCAATTATGCGTGAATTCCGTCATGCCTAACGCAGTCGATGAAAGACCCCAGACAAGACCCAGGGCCATGCCAATCAAAATCTTAGCGTAGAGCGGTATTTTTTTCTTCTTCATCTTTTAAATTTAATAGAAATGAAAAAGAATTGCGACTCTGATTGAATTAATTCAGATTAAAACACAAGCGGTTAAAATGTGTTTTGTAGGGATGCTTGCAAAACTTATTGCCAAATCTTAGAAACCTTGCTGCGAAGTAAAAACATGGTGACTAACTATTGCCGTGCAATCAAAAGCATTGATCCGTTCAACTTCCCTTTTTTATCAAAGGACTCACTTTTAACAAAACCTACTTTCTCGGCAATCCATTCGGTGCCTGAAAAATCGGCCGAAAAGTTTATTCCTATTTTCGATTTCATGTGCGAGGTATTTGTGATTTTGTAGCAATCAAAGGTACCTGCTGGTGTGGTGATCGTTTCTTTTCCTACCACCTTACGATTAGAAATTGTAACCGCCATGCTCATAGGGATAGGACTTCCTTCTGTGGTTAAACTAACGGAACCATCTTTCAAACTTTGACCTACGGTGAGCTTTGATGGAAGTTCAAGATTTTCAGATTCTATTTTCATTTCATACGAAGATAAGGCCTTTAGTTGTTCCTGCGGAATAAATTTTCGCATGTCCATGGTGATCGTTCCGTTTTCACAAGTCATTTCAAGATCTCCTTCGGTTAAAGTTTTTCCTTTGTCATCCAACACAGTAGAATTTATTGTGGCCACAAAACCGGATGTGGTTTTTTCAAAGGATTTTACTTTTTGAATATTCTTACCGGTTGGTTTTCCTTTGCCATTATAATTTTCATAGGTCCAGCTAGTTCCATCCTGCAATACATAGTAATCATTGCATTGGGAGAATGCCACCAGCATTGAACAAATAAACAAGAAGGTTAATGTGAGCTTTTTCATGATACAAATAATTTAGTCTATGATTATTTAATTGCCTTAGCACGTAACGAAAAATCTGCAAGCACCAAAGCGGCCATTGCTTCTACAATAGGCACTGCGCGCGGAACCACGCAAGGATCGTGCCTTCCTTTGCCCGATACAGTTGCTTCGTTGCCGTCTTTATCAACGCTTGGTTGATCTTGCATGATAGTAGCAACGGGCTTAAAGGCTACATTAAAATAAATATCTTCTCCATTGCTGATGCCTCCTTGCACCCCACCCGAGTGATTTGTTTTTGTACGGATTCTTCCGCCATCATTAAAGAATTCATCATTGTGTTGCGAACCGCGAAGTTGCACACCCTCAAAGCCGCTTCCATATTCGAATCCTTTTACTGCATTAATGCTAAGCATTGCTTTTCCTAGCTCAGCATGGAGTTTGTCAAATACAGGCTCGCCTAATCCGACAGGAGTATTTTTTAT
>JBBSBG010000101.1:0-9302 GCA_038251495.1 Cytophagales bacterium | reverse complement strand
ATTTCTTTGGTTTTGCCAGGAGAATAAAGATTTGCGCATTGAGCGAAATAGCAAACTTGAGATTATTATTATGTCACCTGTAACAACTCTTTCTAATTATGGCAGCGGAGCTGTATTTGCTCAGCTTTACATGTGGAGCCTTCAAAATGGAAATGGACTCGCATTTGATTCTTCAACAGGATTCACACTGCCTGATCGGTCAGTATTATCTCCAGACGCTTCATGGCTTTCTAAAGAAAAATGGAATGCATTATCTGATCACGATAAAGATCGATTTGCCCCAGTGTGCCCAGAATTTATTATTGAGGTGAGATCTAAATCAGATTCCCTTGAAGATTTACAAGCGAAAATGAAAGTATGGATTAAAAATGGAGCTGAATTGGCCTGGTTAATTGATCCGCGCGAAAAAACCACTTACATCTACCATCCAAAAGAAGAATTAAGAGTGGTTAAAGGATTAGATATAACTATGCAAGGAAGCGGAGCTGTTGCTGGCTTTGTCCTTGATCTTTCGCTATTGACTATATAGCACTCAACTTTTTAGATTAATCCGATGATAAAGAGTTGTTCTTAATACATTGGATTGAAGATGTTGACCATTCGAATTGGCGGTTAATAATACGTATCCAATCTCCAGACTTAACTGCTTTGTAAATTTATGTTCCGCTCCCAGGTAAAACCGATTCTGATCGAACTTCCACCAATAATCAGAATCTGTGTGATACATTATTTCGTCCGATAAACGGATTGACCATTTTTCATTTTTATCAAGACCGTATTGAAACTGAATCCGATAGCGCGTTCTGAATCGAAAGTGAGATCCATCTACTAATTCTGTTTTTTCTGTATTGGTATTGTGAAGAAAGCGCTCTTCCAAACGAAACCTTCCTTGAACCGCTAATCTCTTTATCGTTATTAAATTGGCTGTTACAGATTGAAAAAAACGAATCTCAGGTACTATAAGATTTTTGGTATTAGTTGCCCAAGAACCTGTGATACCTGTTGCCAAATCAACTTCGGATTTTGTTTTGAAGTTCACAAAAGTGTGCATGATAAATTGCCGCTGGCGATCAGGATGGATTGATCTCCGTTCATTAAATTCACTTTGCCAACTCCACTTTTTTTAAAATCAACCTGATTAAAATACCGGAACCAATATAGGTTCGTGGCGGATTGTGCTGAAGCAGCATTGCTGATGACAGTCATCAAGACAATCTTCACCAGCAACTTCATACTATGTTTTGCTAGAAAATTTTAGATTGAGAAACTCTCGCCACATCCGCAGGTGCGTGATGCGTTCGGATTGATAAACTGAAATCCTTTTCCGTTAAGGCCATCAGAGAAGTCGAGTGTGGTTCCAAGTAGATAAAGCAGGCTCTTTTTATCAACCAATATTTTTACACCCTTGTCTTCAAAAACTTGGTCCACGGGATTGATCTTATCATCAAATCCCAAATCATACATTAAGCCTGAGCAGCCGCCACCTTTTACCGATACCCGGATGTTATGACCTACAGTTTTACCTTCTTCTTGTCTTAAAAGAGTGATTCTTTCTTTGGCTTTATCAGTTACACTAATCATAGTTTCTAAGATATTGGATTTAATACAACACTAAACACCGTAATTGTGTTCCTGTCTCTGCCATAATATAATTTCTCAAGGGCATTTAAAATGTTGCTGGCTCGAAAATAGGAGGTATGTAATTCGCTGCTGTTGCCGGCTACCCACTGAATGGTGTAAGAGTTTTCTTTCTCCTTATTATTCTGAACATAGTCCCACAGCTTCCTTAAAGCATCTATTTTATCAGAACCTGTCTCAGAATGAAACAAGAAAGATTGATTATGCCGCGGATTGATGGTAATCAGGTCAAGCTTCGTTTTCCCATCTATAATATTGTATTCAAAAATCAGGTCGCTGGTGCGGAGACCCAAATGATCCTTAATCTGCTGCTGAATGCGGGCAGCTTCTACGTGAACATCTGAGGACGATTCAATTGTAATTTTTGGCATTTCGTGTTAAACCTTTCGTAAACCCTTAAAAGTTTCCCAATTTCCTGTCAAAATTAACAAATTCAGTTTAATGAAGCGTTATGAATAAACTTGAGCACATTGGCATAGCCGTAAAAGACCTTGAAGCATCAAATAAATTGTTTGCCCGCTTGCTAGGGAAAGAGCACTACAAAATAGAAGAAGTTGAATCGGAAGGGGTACGGACTTCTTTTTTTGATGTCGGGGGTGTGAAAATTGAATTGCTGCAAGCTACCAAGCCCGATTCTGCCATTGCTAAGTTCATTGAAAAGCGAGGTGAGGGTCTTCATCATTTAGCATTTGAGGCCAATCCTATTGAGGACAAAATGAAAGAACTGGATGAAAAAGGTTTTATATTATTAAAAGATAAACCTTTTGCGGGGGCTGATAATAAAATGGTTGCCTTTATGCATCCTAAAACCACCAATCATGTGCTAATAGAATTGTGCGCGGATAAAGCGATTAGTAGTCACTAATTCACAAATTTTTTTACAATCTGCATTCGTGATTTAACAATCTAATTGAATGCTGCGTGTATCAGCGCGTTTGAGATCAGCGTAATCTGCGGGAAATATATCCGCAGGCAATTTTTTAAAACTTTCTTTTTGGATGGGCATTTTTTCCAAACTGAATGTCGTTGTAATATTTCTGCTTCCGCTTGCCCTCTTTGGTTTCGTAGTACGCTTTTGGCGAGGCACATGCAGCAAACATAACCACGGCCAGCCCAATTAAAATAATTTTCTTCATAGCCTGTGTTTTTGACTTGTTTATACTACCAATAGCAGCAATACTGCCCGAGTCCGTGTCAAATAGTATTTTTGCCAGACGAATTAACAAACTGACCGATCAACGGTACTTACCACATGAGTGAACAACGAACTGAACTTTCTAAACTGGGCGAATTTGGACTGATAGAGCGGATCAAAAATAATTTTCCTGTTTCACAATCCTCTACGCTTTTGGGCATTGGCGATGATGCTGCTATTATAGAGGGTGGCGATAGCGCTGTACTTATTTCTACCGACATGCTGGTGGAAGGAATTCATTTCGATTTGGCCTATATGCCACTTCAACATTTAGGCTATAAATCGGTGGCAGTAAATGTATCTGACATTGCTGCCATGAATGGCATTCCTGAACAGATCACAATATCAATTGCGATTAGTAATCGCTTTTCAATTGAAGCAGTCGATGCTTTATTCGATGGCATTCGCACGGCTTGCATCAATTATAAAGTAGATTTAATAGGTGGTGATACAACATCATCCGCTTCAGGTCTTGTCATTTCAATTACGGTTATCGGACGAGCCGCAAAAGATAAAATTGTAAAACGGAGTGGTGCACAGATCAATGATATTATTTGCGTTACGGGAGATTTGGGCGCAGCCTACATGGGCTTGCAGGTATTAGAGCGTGAGAAGCAAGTCTTTCTTACTAATCCTGAAATGCAACCCGATATTGAAAAGTATGAATACTTAGTTGGCCGACAACTTCGTCCTGAGGCGCGCATGGATATTATTCATGAATTAAAAGACAAGGATTGCTTGCCAACTTCAATGATTGATGTGTCGGATGGTTTGGCTTCGGAGTTATTGCATCTCGGCAAGCAGTCAGGCGTTGGAATAAAAATCTTTGAAGACAAGGTGCCGATTGATCATGGTACCTACGAAACAGCCATTGAATTTAATCTCGATCCAATCACGTGCGCGCTCAATGGTGGCGAGGATTACGAATTACTTTTTACAATCAAGCCAGCCGATTATGAAAAAGTAAAGAATCATCCTGATATTCATTTTATAGGGCACATCCACAATGATGCTTCACAACATGTAATGGTTACCAAGCAAGAAACAATGGTGCCTATTACTGCACAGGGTTGGAAACATTTTTGATGTGGCTAATTGACAACAACAGAAGTTGACAATTGACAAATCGTGACTGAAGCTTTGTCAACTGTCAGTTGTTACATGTCAATTTTTTTAATCTTCCGGAAAGGGAATGTAAACGAAGTTTGCGAACTCATCATCAATTACAAAGAGACAACAAAACTCATCGGGATCTTTGTAGTTATTTTTGAAATCTTCCTCTTTGTCCTTTGCCACTAATTCGCGCTGAACGAATTCATCCAGAAAGGAAGCATAGTAGTTCCAGTCTAAACTCATTGGCGCGCGTGGTATTAGCAATTGCCCAATGGGGAGTTCATTTTTTGAAATGGCAAAAATCGGAAACTCAAAGTCTGCTTTGCGAATTTGATAAGAAGCCTCTTTGAGCGTATCGGCTACCTTAATAAAATCTTGTGAGATAGTGCCAAGGTATTTTCCGCTTAATTCTGGATCGTTATTCATTGTGCTTTATGCTTTTTGAAATAAATTCTTTTGAACATGTTTGCAACTCAGGAAAAAATGAAGTGAATTCGTTTTCAAACAATTCATAGTACTCCATTAAATCGTTAGATGCTTCATCCATTTTAGACTTATAGGGCGTTCGTTGCGCCATGCCACTTAATGCACGATGAATGCCTTCTACTTGAGCATAATTAAGCAACCAATTTCCGCGAATTATATGCGGAAGTAGTCGCTGCACTTGTTCAGGTACAACATTTTCAAACCTTTTTAAGATACCGTATGCATGCTGCGCATACTGATCAAGAGTAAGAGAATGATAGCTTCTCCAGTTCTTAGCTAAAAAATGATCGTAAAACATATCTACGATTACTGGTGAATAATGTCTGTATTTAGGACGAAGGCGAATTTTGCTTTCTAATACAACGGGATGGTTATCTGTAAACTCATCTATCTCACGATGCAATGCTATCCCTAGCGCAATCGATGCCGAAAACTGTTCATGAAAATTTTTGCCGCGCACAAAGTCGCCAATGAAGTTGCCAACCATGATTTCAGCATTATTTCCTGATAGAAAAAGATGTGCAAGAAAATTCAATGCGAAGATTATTTTGAGTTTGTGTAAGATACTTGATTTTCTCTTACTTTTGCTCATTAACATTATGGTGATTTTGATTTCATATTATGATCTTATTAGAGCAATTAAAACTTCTGGTCAACTTATCGCGCATTGATGGCGCAATGATCTCTCGCGAAAGAAATTATATTGTCAATATTGGTAAAGCTCATGGCTTTCCAGAATCATCGGTGGAAACTCTTTTCTATACAACCCACGATATCATCATCCCCGCTGACTTAACGGCTGATCAAAAGTTTACGTACATCTTCAATTTAGTGCAGTTGATGAAAATTGATGAACGACTATATAAAGATGAAATTAAATTTTGCGCTAACGTTGCTTCAAAGCTAGGGTACCAACCACAAGTCATGTTTGAACTGCTTCTCAAGGTTAAATCTGAAGAGATGACTGCCGAAGAAAAAGACTCGTTAAAGGAATTGACGTCAAAGTTTCTTACAGTTAGTTGATTCGTTCTCTTTCGTCATTCAACGCAAATGGTTTTAATCCAGCAAGTGTGTTAGGTCAACAAGTTGTGAATGAAAAAATCTACGTTCCTATCAAAAGTTAACGATTATACCAAAGTAAATTGTTCGGAGCGAAAATAAATCTTCGCTTCGCTGACTATAATCTTCGTTGTAATAGTAACTCCTGACGTTTGTAAAATTGGGCACATTGCTCAATCCGCAAAAAGCTACTGCTGTTGAATTTTTTCCTAGTTGGAATAATTTGGACACGCTAAAATCGACCAACTGATAGTCGGGCAGCCGGCTTTGTTCGCCATATAAAGGTTGGTAGGCGCCCACGGCCGAATTGAAAAATGAGTTGACAACGGGGACATAAAAACTCCCCTCTCTAAAAAGAAACACGGTGGTCAGCGTCCACGTGCCACCAATCTTGTATTCCAAATTTCCTCTTAAAAAATAGCGAATATCGAACGGTGAAGAAGTTGTCTTTCCTTGATAGGTCTGTTTTGCATTGAGGGAAGTCAGCGAGAGTTCTGCGCGGAAGTTGCTGTTGAACCGATAACGGCCATACAACTCCAATCCTTTTATTTCAAACTGCCGGTTAATTTGGAGACTTGATTTATAGAATAGAGATAAACTGCTCTCCAATTTACCTTTTGTGTAGCCAGCATCGAAAGAGTATTGATCGCTTTGAATTTGGTAAGGTGCATTGCTTTCGCCTTGCGGAAGTTGGAATTTATTGTACCGACCTGCAGACAGATTCAGATTCCAAGCGGAAGTTGGTTTGAAATTTAGGTTTACCTGACTGCTTAAGAAATCTGTCTGATTATCCATCGCTATATTTTTCCTCAATCCCGCACCTACGATCCATTTGGCCGAAAGGAAATACTTGACATAGCCATACACTTCGGGTACTTTCAACCCTTGCTGGGAGCGAACACTATCCACAGGATATTGGTCGCCCAACGCAAAACTATAGCGGGGAAATTTTCCGTTCAATTCTGAATTTTTGGCATCATAACTCGCACCCAATTTAAATTCTGCCACCGCGCCAAAGTGCTGGAAGTTGATGGATGAAAAAAAGTCACTTAGATGAACATCTGTTTTGATAGTACTAAGGGCAAACTTAGCATTAGAAAAACTAAGCCCATTGTTTAACGACAATTCACTCTTTTTAAAGCGATAGCGAAAGTTGGCAACCGTAAAATTCCTGATTTTTTCTTGAACAAGATTGCCGGTGTAAGTGGGTTGCCTGGTTTCAAACTGAAATTGTTCTTTGTTTGTGTAGTTAAAGATTTTTAGAATGGCATTGTTATTGATTTTTTTAAAATAATGGATTCCGAAATCCACCGTTTCAAATTTTTTGATTCTGTCCAGTGCCGTTGGATTAAAAAACTTGATGGCACTTGAAGGTTGATAATTGCTAAAGGCCGTTAGGGAAGATGACTTACCTAATTTCTGCTGCGTATAAAATCCAACACTTGCCAATGACAACGAAACAGTATTGGTTGATTTTTCAGGGATCACTTCATCGGTGGATAATGAAATCAACCCTGAAGTAGTATTGCCAAACTCCAAAGGAGGATTACCCGGATATACTTGCACTTGACTGATGAGCGCGGTGTTGAAAATGCTAAAAGTGCCAATGCCATTGAGTTGTCCATAGCGAACGGCATCGTTGATAGGCACGTTGTTCAAAAATATCCCGGTCTCCGCAGGGCTGCTTCCACGCAAGCTGATATTCGCAGATTCATCGGTGGTGGTAGCAGAAGGAGTAGAGTTTACCGCCAATAGCGGATCGGCCTTGGCGCTGGGGTTGGTATAAATTTCCAATTTCCTTATTTTTTTGATAGTAAACTCTTCGGCAATTAACCGCTCGGATTTTATTACTACTTCATTTAAACTCGTTTGAGAAGGAGAGAGGCTGACGATCAAATCGCAATCAACGGGCATCGGTACTATCTTATCTTGAAAGCCAATGAAACTGATTACCAGTGAGTCGACAACCGAAACCTTTAACTCAAAATTCCCTTTTGCATCGGCACTCGTACCAATGCTTGAGTTGTGTAACAGGCGAACGGTTGCACCGGGCAGGGGCTCACCACTTTCTGTTTCTGTTATAGTACCTTTAATGAGAGAACAATATTGACCTTGAACACTAATTGCACTTCCCAATAAGGTTAGTAAAATCAAAATGCGAAACATATTGTGAGCTTTTTACCGGATTCTAAATTCTGACTTGACTACTTAGCCCCCTTCGCTTCGGGCAACAGCGAATACTTCACCCAACTAAAATCCGGTTCTACATTCAACGCTTTTTCGTACGTGGCAATGGCTTTTGCTTTGTCGCCATTTTTTAAGTACGCCTGACCTTGAAACGCCAGGGCATCCAAATACAGCCAATTGAATTTTAGTTGTTCTGGTTTTGATTCATAAAGTTGAATGCACTTCTCGTATGAAGCGATGGCCTCCGTTAAATCACCACCCCACATTTCTGGCGTAAAGTATTTTGAATTGGCATACACTTTCCATGCAAATGGTGAATTGGGATCAATCGTCTTTGCTTTTTCTACCAGGCTGTTACTCTTTGATCCCAGAAACATTCCTTGCATCGGGCTATAACCCATCTTAACTCCATAAACTGCGGAAAGAATAGCATAAGGTTCAGCCCATTTTTTGTCCTGAATGGCTTTGATGTTGTCAACTGTTTGGTCGTAGTATTCATCAAACAAGTTTTCATCTTTGGAGCGCATAGTAGAACTTAGTAAACCAAACTGGGCAATGGCTAACGCGTATTGAATCTTAGAATCTCCCGGCTTTGAGCGAAGCTCTTCATGCCTTGCCTTGACAGCATCTCGCCATACTTGTGGATTTGGGTCTTTATCTAAGTAGGCGCGGTACTGCGATTCGTCTACTTTGTCTTGTGCATTAATTTGGTTTGCAAACAGCAGGGATATGATTACACTGGTAATAATTCCCACGACTAATGTTACTTTTTTCATAATTATAAACTGGTTTATATTGTAAACTAAATAGATAAAAAAAATTATTTTTTGATATAGTCCTTTAAAGAATTCACATAATCTTCAAAAGCTTTAATTCCCTTCCTGGTAATCCTGCAGGTAGTCAGAGGCATTTTTCCTTTAAATGATTTTTCAACGGAAATATATCCGGCTTGTGAAAGTTTATCGATTTGCACACTTAGGTTTCCCGAAGTTGACTTTGTTTTCTCTTTTAAAAACGTAAAATCTGCCGAATCCAAACTAATCAACAATGACATTACGCCAAGCCGAAGTTGAGAGTGAAGCAGCGGGTCTAAATCTTTGAGCATACGTTAGCGCTGAGACTTAAGCATGTAACCGGGTATCAAATACCCGAGTGCGATAGCAACGGCTGCAAATAAAGGCTGTATTTCTTGATCCACAAAGAAAGAGATAAGGCCAGCACAAAATATAACTACTCCACCTACTAACAAGGGATTAAATCGAATAATAAAACCAGAAATAAACGTACAGAGTCCGCCCACCAATAAAATCATGGGGTTGATTTGATAATTGATAAATTGACCAAAGAAAGGGACCGTTATTGCAAACACGCCATAACTTATCCAAACTACTGTGTTCACTTTATCCAAGTGGGATTTGATCCGTTCAACCTTAGATTTTTTGTAGCCCCAAAAAATACTGATAATCCAGCCGGGTATAACGATCAGCCATATCAAATACGGACTGTGATACTCGATCTTTAACAAAGTGTAAACACCTAGGTTTGCCACAACAATAATCCATCCCCAAAGTAAAAAGTAGAAAGAATTGTTGCGCACATTGCCCTTGGCCTGATTAATCATGCT
>JBBSBG010000100.1:0-9344 GCA_038251495.1 Cytophagales bacterium | reverse complement strand
TTATAGCCTGTAAACTTATCACGCTTCTTTTTCGATACAGATGCTGGAATGGCACCCAAATGTTTTTCAGCCAGCCGAACTACTTCTTCCATGGAGATATTTCCAACACACGAAAATACAATTCGTTTTGTGTCCAAATGTTCCTTTACAAAAGAGCGGAAATCTTTTCGTTTAAAAGATCGAACCGTTTTTTCCGTTCCCAGAATATTCATGCCCAACGAATGACCTGCAAACACTACTGAATCAAATTCATCTTGTAAAGAATCTTCGGGATCATCAAGATACATGGACATTTCTTCCAATATAACATGTCGTTCTTTTTCAATTTGAGTATCCGGAAAAATGGAGCCAAATGTTATGTCTGTCAACAACTCAAGCGCTCTTTCAAAATAGTCATCGCGCAGGGACGCATAGAAGAGAATTTTTTCTTTGTCGGTAAAGGCATTCAATTCGCCACCTAATGATTCCAATCGATTCAAAATATGAAAAGCCTTGCGCTTGCTCGTGCCTTTAAAAGCCATGTGTTCCCAAAAGTGTGCTATCCCCTGATTGGTGGTAGATTCATCGCGACTACCAATGTCGAGCATGATGCCACAATGAACAATCTTGGTTGTAAGAACTCTATTGTGGATTACTCTTATCCCGTTCTTCAATGTATGTACTTGGTATTCTCTCATATCAAGTGCAAAAATAACCTTTACGGGAGATTGTACCACACGCGAACAAGAATGTCCACAATCGCGCATATCTCTTGACACGTGTTTCTTTTTTTGTGTAAAATCGTATTTGTCAACGGCTCAATAATTGGTAACTCAACAACTATGGAAACACAAAAAGTAAAAACCTGCTTTACCATCACCTTTACGGATGATCAGTTTACCCATGCCCGCACGTATGTGGAAGATATGAAAAGACATCCCCAACGCGTTTTCTGGAGAGGCAAGCAAGGAAAATCGGATGATGAATTGATTGTTGAACAAATTGCGCATCGTATTTTATCCGGGTTTTATAACACCGATGCATATAATGCCAGTAAGCACATTGTGCGAATGGAAAGCATGACGGCTGCTTAACGGAATTAAAGAGAGGTTGATCACCTGTCCCTCACCCATCAAAATTCATCTGTTTTGGTAGTGTGCTTCGCCCTCTCCGCAGGCAGAGGGGATAACTATTTTGTGACCTGACTTATGTAACTGGAGTTACGCAAATGCTCACAATTTGATTCAAATGGCGGGGTCTGACCGCTCTAAGCGGTCTGACCCCTAATAGCTGCGTAAGTCCAGTTATGTAAGTGAAAAAGATTTTCTAAACTCGCTCCAGCACTTTCTTAATCAAAGACTCTACAATTTTATTCGGGTCTTTTGAAAATTTGTTTTTGATCCGGTTAGCGATGATCGCATTTACGCTAAGTACTTCGTGACCCAGCAATCGCCCCATTGCATAGTAGCCAGCCGTTTCCATTTCAAAATTCGTAAGCCAAAAGTCACCCTTGTGATAATAGTTTAAATCTTCTAAAAGTTTCGGGAAACGGATAGGTATGCGCAACTCTCGACCTTGAGGTGCATAAAAACCCGGACAGGTAACTGTGTTTCCCTGCATCATGTCGGCACCAATTTGTTCGCGCAAAGAAACTGAACCTCGCACCGCATATGGCATAAAAGGAAGTCCAGTCTTTTTTTGAATATCATGCGCCAAGCCTGTTTCCAAATCATCCATGGGCAAGTCATAAAAATTCATGAGGTTATCCAAGCCTATTGCATAATCGGATGCCAGGTGAGTTCCCAATGGAATATCCTCTTGTAAAGCACCTGAAGTTCCGATCCGAATGATTTTTAGTTTTTTCTTGCGGGATTTTGGCTCGCGTGTTTTCAAGTCAATGTTTACTAACGCATCAAGCTCTGTAAAAAATATTTCAATGTTGTCAGTACCAATGCCGGTGCTGATTACTGTAATACGTTTGCCCTTGTACTTACCTACGTGTGTAATGAACTCGCGTTTGTTCATTTCAAACTCGATCTCATCAAAATATTGGCTTACTGTGTAAACCCGACTTGGATCACCAACGGTAATAATTGTATCTGAAATATTCTTTGGAAGAAGACTTAGGTGGTAAACACTTCCATCTGGATTAAGTACTAAATCAGTTTCAGATATTTTATTTGTTATTGCCATAAGATTTCATTTTATAGCCACAGATTCACGGATTTTAATTTAATAAATAACTAAAGCATTGTCGTGATGAGCCAGCCGGAACGCAGATTGCATAATAGACTTCGACAAACCTTTTTTTAATCTGTGAATCTGTGGCCATCATTTTTAAACAACCTTTGCAGGATTACCAAACACAGTATCACCGGCTTTAACAGGGGCTATTACAACCGAGCCGGCACCGATGCGAGCGCCTTTGCCAATCGTGACTCCCGAAACAATTGTTACTCCGGAGCCAATAAACACTTCGTCTTCAATAGTAACACCCGCATTGATTGAACTTCCGGCACCCACTTGCACAAAGTCTCCTAAAGAAGTCTCAACACCAATAGAAGTTTGTGTGTTTAAAATGCAATGACTTCCTACTTTAGAACCCGGAGCCAGATAAACATTGCAGTCAATAAAATTTCCATGACCTAAAATTGCTTTCTCGGAAATAACTGACTTAGAGTGGATAGCATTGACAGGTTGCATGTGTCGCACTTCCTGAATCATGTTTACCAGTGACTTGCGTAGCTTGTTATCGTCAGCCGCTACAAAAGCCTCGCATTTTTTACCAATCAGTTTAAGAAAGCCATCATCATCGGTATCGCCCAACACAACTACCTCATCAACTTCTGTGCTGTGGAGTTTTTTGTTGTCGTCCAAAAATCCATACACCACAATGTTGTTTGTTTCAAAAATTTCTTTTGCGGCCCTACCTAAATAGTTAGCGCCAAAAATAATAACCGGATTTTCCATCTGGCAAAGGTAAATATTGTGTGTGATCTATTCGTGACGAAATCTGATTCTATCAAACAAATAAATCAGCAACGGATTGCGATAGGCAATTATAAAAATAAAAAAAGGTAAAAAGCCTACCCGGTAGCGCGATAAGGTGCCAAGGTTAGGGGTACTCATTGCAAGAAACATACAAAGCAATACTATATAGACAAGAGCAGAGACCAGTAACAACGTATTGCCCGATTCAACTTTCTTTCTAAAAAAAACTGCCCCCGTAAATACTACTAAAAAGAGATTTTCGATAGCCGCCAACCACGAACTTGCGCCAATTGCTTCCCATATAAATGGACGAAACAATCCTGACACGATTGCCCAGGGCGAGTTTATAAGGATGCTCGGCCAATTCGCTGTAAGGTTATTATAATGAATAAGACCAGTGTCTTTTGAGATGGCCACAAAATCATTGTGATTGGTAATCAAAACTTGCAGAAATCGACTTAGATAAAAATTAGGATGGGATTGACTAATAACTCCACTCAACAAAATAAAAATTAGTAGCCAGCTAATTATCTTAAACCGATCTATAATAAGTATGCGTTTTTGTAAAAAGTGAAATAATACCGAAGTTGTAACAACTACCACAAACAAAGCTGTCCAGTAATACTTTAAACTCCAGGCCACATAAAATGAAAAGATTACAAGCAGCCATTCCCACCAAAAAAGTTTCTCGCTTTTTAATCCCTTAACAAAAACTGTAGTGATAAAATAAATTCCCGCCAAGGCCAAGGTTTCCTTTACCAATCCTGAACTCCAAAAGACTGTAGAAGGGAAGAAAAGAAAAGCAATTACTGCAGCCGTTCCACCTTGCGGGAAATGCCTGCTCATCACTTTAAATAAATTCCAGGAAGCGAAAAAGGAGATTAGTGAAAAGTAAAGTGCGCTAATCCAATAGTTATTACCTGTGACGAGAGAAAATAAACTAATAATTTTAACCAGAAACAATGATCGTACCTGCGTATTTGAAAGCTCATTCCAAATATCAACACTGCCATTACTGTTCCATAAAAATTTTATAAACTGACCAAAATTTTCGTGAGCATAATTCGCTAAAACTGCTGCATCATTAAAAAACAACCACGTATCATTGGCTGTGTAGTAATATAAATACACAAGACCCAACGAAACACCCATCAACATTTTAAACGCCAATGCACTCCAAAAAATAAATAGATTATCAGTCCCAGTCCTTTTAAAGAACAACCAAACTATTGCAAGCAGAATAAAAGCGTGAAGGAAAATCATGCTTGAAGATTGGGTTTCAATAAGGAGGAACCAATTGTACAATTTAAGCATGCCCTGCACTGGCAATAGTTGTTATGCAATTCTATTAGTCCTTGGGTATCAAAGGCTGTTTTGCTGGTATAGCCAAGGCCATCCCAAAGGCGAGTAATCTTATTTTTCTCAGCAGGTATGGATTGTAAAATTGAAACTGCCCGGTCAACAAAACTCCAATCATCACGCGATTGGCCATACGCGACAAACAAAGGAACAACGGTGTTGATGATAATATTTTCGCGACTTGATGCCCCCAAAGCAGGAACTTCACCCTTTGATTTTTTACCAAAACGATAATGGTTTTGCCAATAGATAGATTGTTGAATTTCAAAAAACTGTATAAGCTGCTTATAACTTAAAGACTCAATCAACTTTGCAAAAATATTTTTTTGAGATGCTATCAGCGATGCAAATTGCGAAAGTCGAACCGTTGGAAAATTACCTGGTCGCAGG
Source organism: Cytophagales bacterium (assembly GCA_038251495.1). Classification (GTDB taxonomy): domain Bacteria; phylum Bacteroidota; class Bacteroidia; order Cytophagales; family Cyclobacteriaceae; genus ELB16-189. The sequence goes on along the minus strand of JBBSBG010000100.1, from coordinate 4,625 downwards.
CGCAAGAATTTCCATTGCGCCACATTCATCTGTTTCTCTTCAACATTATATTTCTTTGCAAGAAACTGATACTCGTTAAAAATTTTCGTTAGGTATTCTTCTTTCGTTTTGGCAATTAAAAATCCGGCTTGACCGAACAACAGGGCTTCGACTTGTTCAACATTATTCGAATGCTTTTGCACCAACTTATACGGTAATGCTTGCGCCAACTGAATAAAGGGATCTTTATTTACTTTAAATCCAAAATTGGCAGCCAACAATTGATAGGTTGTCTCTTCCCAGTCGCCTTTATTCTTATCCAATTGAAATTTAATTTGTCTCGCACGTGCCTCCAAACGGCTCATGAGTGCTTTGTCAACCATCGCATGTTTTACTACTTCATCAACCTTGCTAAAAGATTTGCCACATGGGATTGATGCTGGATCATTTATTAATTTCTGATATGATTGTAGTAAATGTTCCTGCACCCGACCCTTAAGACTTAATGTTGGCATTGCCGTACCATCATTTCGATACACGGGTTTGTTCTCTTCCCAAACCACATGGAGCACTACATTTTCATAAGCTTTGTCGGTATCATGTTTATGTTCGTACCAACCCGAAGATTGAATATGAATTTCAACGCACCCCGCCCATTCAATCGATTCAATTTTTATTTTCGCATGCGAAAAATCCGGGCCAGCATCGGAGTTTAAAATTCCAGGTTTCAAAACTGCAAGCCGCTCACCAGCATTTGTAGTAAGATTACTCTTATCAAAGTATTGGAATTGCCAGATATAATGAAGAAAGGATTCGGTCACGGGTTCACTTCTTAATTTGCCACGAATAAATTTCTTTACTGACCTGCCTGTTGGCAGACAAGTTGACAGATTAAACTTAGGAAAAAATATTTAAATCAGTTTGTCACTTGACTTGATCCTTGATTACGATCTAAGATTAAAAAATATTAGTGTATTGGTGCGGCAAGCTTAGGCAAGGTTGTCAACCTTTTGGATCGGCCGCGGTAAAGGTTGACAACCTTGTCGCTTTGCTGAATTTAATCAGTGAATCTATGGCTACAAATTACTGCAAATACTTTTGCAAGTACTTGCTCATCTCATCCTGAACATTCGCAGCTGCTTTTCGCGATGCATCCGCAAAATCTTCACCCGAAGATGCGTAGATAATCGCCCGAGCGGAGTTAACTAATAAGCCGCACTGTTCATTCATACCCGCTTTTGAAACGTCTTCCAAATTGCCACCTTGCGCACCAATACCTGGAACGAGAAAAAAATGTTCTGGAGCCAACGCGCGAATCGTTCCAATTTTATCGGCTTTGGTGGCGCCTACTACATACATCATCCGGTTTGGTGAGGCCCACCGCTGTGAAGCAAAAATAACTTCCTCATAAACGTAGCGACCACCACGTGTTTCTAATTGTTGAAAATCGGCACTGCCAGAGTTTGAAGTATGCACTAAAAGGATAACCCACTTGCCTTGAAAATCAAGAAAAGGTTTAACAGAATCTTCGCCCATGTATGGAGTAACGGTAAGCGCATCAAAATCCATTTGCTGGAAATAGGCCTTTGCATATAAAGCTGAGGAATTGCCAATATCACCGCGCTTGGCATCGGCAATCGTAAAGCATTCTTTAGGAATATAGGCTAGTGTTTTCTCTAAACTCTCCCACCCTTTTGATCCCAGTACTTCATAAAAAGCAAGATTTGGTTTATAGGCTACACAAAAATCTTTTGTGGCATCAATGATTTGCTTATTAAATTCAAAGACCGGATCGGGCAATGAAAGTAAATGCTTTGGAATTTTTTCTAAATCAATATCCAAACCCACACACAAGTAGGAATTCTTTTTTTTAATTTGCGCGAAAAGTTCTTGACGGGTCATGCAGGATGTTGGAAGTTAGAAGATAGAGGTTAGATGCTAGACACTAATTACCGAATACCGATCACTGATTACCGCTTACTACTTACCGATCACCGAAGATCTATCACTTCTACCCCTGGGTACTTCTTAGGATCGAATGTAAAGAAGGCATCATCTACTTTTACTCCGGGATTAAACTTTGTAATGGTGTACTTGTTTTCATTTCCATTGGGCGAGCCGTTTGATTTCTCGTACATCGTCCAGCTGTGAATCATGTTATCTTTCTTAGAGATCATCATTTTAATCTTCCAAAACCGATCGTCCTTTTTCTCAGGCTTCAAATCAATTTCAGAACATACTATTCCGTCTTCAGTCTTCTCACCTAAATATAAGTACTGGTAGCCCTTCTTATATAAATCAAAAATCTCCGATGGATTAAGTTCGGCTGAACTTGAATCAAAATTATCAATGTTAACCTCCTTGGCGGAAGGCAAATAAGTCCAAACGGTAGTTCCATTGTTTATTATCTCCTGATCATCTAAAACCAAGCGAAACTTACTTCCTTTGGTAGTGATTTTAAGATTTAACTTATCGTTGATTCCACCACTTTTATTGATGAAATTATGAGTTATGTTAGCCTCAAATGAGTCCAGGTCTTTGTACTTTTTGCTCATTGCTTCCAATACTTTCAATGCATCCGGATCGTATTGAGCAAAGGCTAAACTTACAACAAACGTTAACAGGAGAGCAAAAACGGACTTTTTCATTATTTGTAATTAGGATTGCGTGTGTTTTTCCTTTAAATCATTCAATAATTGTTCCAAACTCATTGGGTCGGTTATTAAAACTTCTCGTGCTTTAGAACCCTCGAACGGGCCTACAATTTTAGCGGCTTCCAACTGATCTATCAAACGACCCGCTCTATTATATCCAAGTTTTAATTTACGCTGCAATAATGACGTGCTTCCCTGTTGATGTTGCACGAGCAAACGGGCTGCTTCTTCAAACAACGAATCGCGATCGGATAAATCTACTGACGAGGCACCACCATCATCTTCACCTTCAAATTCAGGAAGCATGTAGGCAGAATCATAGCCGCGCTGAGACCCTATAAAATCGCAGATGCGTTCAATTTCCGGGGTATCCACAAACGGACTTTGCAAGCGAACAATTTCTGAACCTGTTGAAAGTAGCATATCACCTTGTCCAATTAATTGATCGGCACCACCCGTATCTAAAATTGTGCGCGAGTCAATCTTAGATGTAACTCTGAATGAAAGACGAGCCGGAAAGTTTGCTTTGATTACTCCCGTGATAACATTCACCGAAGGTCGCTGCGTAGCAAGAACCAAGTGAATTCCAATGGCGCGTGCTAACTGAGCAAGTCGCGCAATAGGTGTCTCTACCTCTTTGCCGGCAGTCATCATTAAATCGGCCAACTCATCAATAACCAAAACTATGTATGGCAAAAACCGATGGCCTTCTTTAGGATTCAATTTACGTGCTACAAATTTTGTGTTGTACTCTTTTATATTTTTGACACCTGCATCCTTTAAGATTTCGTAACGGTTTTCCATCTCAATACACAACGAGTTGAGTGTATGCACAACCTTCTTTGTATCGGTGATGATTGCCTCCTCGCTGTTTGGAAGTTTTGCGAGATAATGTCTTTCTATTTTACTAAACAAAGACATTTCAACTTTTTTCGGATCGACCAAAACAAACTTGAGCTGACTTGGATGTTTCTTATATAAGAGTGATGCCAAAATTACGTTAAGACCTACTGACTTACCTTGCCCCGTTGCCCCTGCAACCAGTAAGTGCGGCATCTTAGTAAGATCAATCACCATCAACTCATTTGAAATTGTTTTACCAATAGCAATGGGAAGATCTTTATCCGTTTTTTGAAAACGTTCCGTTGCCAACACAGATCGAATACCAACCATCTCGCGGTTTTTATTTGGCACTTCAATACCTATGGTTCCCTTTCCGGGGATCGGTGCAATAATCCGAATACCCAGCGCAGATAAACTTAGCGCGATGTCATCTTCCAGGTTTTTAATTCGCGAAATTTTTACACCAGCCTCAGGAACAATTTCGTACAGCGTTACGGTTGGCCCAATGGTTGCCTTAATGCTTTGAATTCCAATTTTAAAATTGGTAAGTGTACTTAAAATCCGATCCTTATTTTGTGTTAGTTCATCTTGTGTTACCTGAACTTTACTAGTTTCGTATTCATTTAGCAACTCGAGAGTTGGAAACTTATAACTACTTAATTCCATTGTTGGATCATAGACCCCTTTCGTTTCAACCAATTGCTCGGCAAGCTCGTCTGTATCTGACTTGGCTTCTTCAATGATAAAAACTGGTTCAGTAGTTTTTTCAACAGGTTGTTTTTTTGTTTGAATCTCAAGCGGCAATTCGGTAGTAACAACCGGAATCTCTTCCACCTCGTTTTTTAAAACCAACTCAGGCTCTGGTTCGTCAGCGACAATCGGCCAATTATCCTCTTCGTCTGTATAAGTAGGCTTAATGATCAAGTCATCATCGGGTAGCAACGCATCATTACCCATCGGCTTAGGATCTTTAACCTGAAAAGCATTGATAGCTGTTACATTAAAATAGTAGATGATGAATATAAAAAGGGAAAGCGCTAGAATTAAAAAAGTGCCCCAGCCAAACAAACCGCTCGAAATTTTTGCAAGCTCATACCCAAGGCCACCGCTAATGAATCCTATTTCAGAAACACCGGCCATGTTGTGTGT
>JBBSBG010000099.1:0-9448 GCA_038251495.1 Cytophagales bacterium | reverse complement strand
CTGCTTTTCTTTATAAAGCTCCATTACCTTTTTTATTTGATCGGTGGAGTTGATCAGAGAGTCTTGTGCCTTTTTGTTGTTTTCCAGTCTGATTTTCAAAGCCGCCTTCTCCAATTTATTTGACTCAAGAGATTTTTCCAGTACAAGGAGCTGCCGTGGGCTTAGGTTTAGCCAGTGTGATTGCATTTGCTTATGCCGGAAGAGCATTGAAGGAATTTAACAGAAGAGTAAAGGCTACTACCGCCACCGATGAATATGTGTTGTTATTAACTGAGCCTGTTAAAAATGACATTAAACTGATTCAGGTGGATAAGCGAACTGGAGAAATCTTAACAACAATGAATATAGGCAAGGATCGTGAACCACAATATAGTGTAGACTTTATTGACCGAAAGGTATATTATGTTTCCGGATCTCTATTGAATGATGAAATCAGTTGCTTTCAGATAAAATAATTTATTTTTCTCTCTCTTAATAGCAGCGCAGGATCAATTGATCTTCCGCTGCTTTTCTTTGTGTGTTTCCATCACCTTCTGTATTTGAATACCGACATTGGCTAATCAATCCTAAGCCTGTTATTTGTTTCCAACGTTTTTTCCAGTGATAGCTCCGCCTGATTTAAGCCAATGCCCTATTCGAAAGAAAAAAGTCACTCAATGAAAGATACCTATATAATTTGGTGCGTTTTGTGAGGTCAATTTTGACTATCTTTGGTAACGATGAAGAAATTTCAATTTACAGCGGTTATAGAAAAGGAAGGTGATGGTTATGTTTCTCTTTGCCCGGAATTAGATATTGCCAGTCAGGGAGAATCGGTTGAAGAAGCCTCAGCAAACTTAAAAGAGGCGGTAGAACTTTTCTTTGAAAGTGCTTCAAGTAATGAGATTAGTCAACGTCTTCACGAAGAAGTTTTTATTACACGTATGGAGGTTGCCATTGGGTAAGCTTAGAGTTCTTTCAGGAAAAGAAGTCTGCAAAATACTAGCAGCCAACGGATTTATATCTGTGCGGCAGAAGGGAAGCCATATAATAATGCAAATCAAGAATGCAGACTCAACCATTACTGTTCCGGTTCCAGATCACAAAGAAATTCGAATAGGAACATTACAATCTATTATTCGTCAATCTGGTTTAGAAAAATCTCTTTTTGAAAGTTAACTCAGCCTAGGCCAGACAAGATAGATTTTAATTGATCTTTCGCTGCTTTTCTTTGTGTGTCTCCATCACCTTTTTAATCTGCGCGCCTACATCCACCAGTGAATCCTGGGCCTTTTTATTATTCTCCAACTTCACTTTTAAAACAGCATTCTCAAATTTGTTTGCCTCAAGAGATTTTTCCAGTTGAATCTTTTCCTGGTCACTGTTACCAAGCTTTATTGTCAGGTCTTTGTTTTGATTAAGCATCCGTTGCTGCTGTTTGGCTACCGCATCCAATGCTTGTTGCGTTTCATCAATTTGAACTTGAACCTGGTCTCTGTAAAATTTAATTCCAAATTGATTCATCATTTTTTGTAGCTCACGATTTGCGTAGGTAACATCTTTATCGTCCCATTCTTTCGGGTTAATCCCCATCCATACGGTTGAACTCTTATCTCCATCGTTGGTGCCGGCATATACCACTCCTTTACTGAAAGGCGTTCCACTAATTACAGGCTCGGCTACTGTCACGGGGTTGCTAAGTAGCTTTATCTTCCCCATATCTTTCAAAAATTTATTCCACGCAGATTTGATATCGTCTTTTTTTCCTTCAAGCGAAACCGTAAAAACTTCAATAGTCTCGCCTTTCACTTTTTCATTTTGTTTATTTACAGTTACTGTTTGACTAAACACTAAGCTTGTGCTGAGTAGGAATAGATTAAAAAATAAAAACTTATTCATAGGGTGAGTGTTAATATAATAGAGTTGCAATTTTGCGAAAATATAAACAAAACACATAGGAACATAGAGCGCATAGTAACCCTATGTTTCTTATGTGCCTATGTGTTTAAAAATGAGTTGTGATGAATAACAAAATACTAATCACGGGTGCTTCAGGATTGATTGGTTCCCGACTTACTGAACTGCTTTTAGAAAAAGGCTATCAAGTAGCGCACTTGAGTCGCAGCAGCAAGAGCGGAAAGGTTCCTTCATTTGTTTGGGATGTTGACAAAGGTGAAATGGATAGAGCAGCCCTCGGGGGTGTGAGCGCAATTATTCATTTAGCCGGAGCTGGTGTTGCCGATAAGCGCTGGTCAAAATCCCGGAAGGAAGAAATTCTTCATAGCCGGGTTAAGTCAACACAACTACTTTTTGATACGCTATCAAAAAATCCTAATCAAATAAAAAGCTTTATCTCAGCTTCCGCGATTGGTTATTATGGATTTGAATCAGAGGAGGTGCTTACCGAGGATAGCAAGCCGGGTACTGATTTTTTGGCGAATGTGACAAAACAATGGGAGGCTGAGGTTGACAAGCTAGCTGAATTAAAAATTAGAGTCGTTAAACTTCGCATCGGAATTGTGCTTAGTGAAAAGGGTGGGGCACTCCCCGAAATGACTAAGCCAATCAAGTTGGGAGTAGGTTCACCGTTGGGTTCCGGTAAGCAACAACTTTCGTGGATTCATTTAGATGATTTGTGTGCGATGTTCATTAAAGCAGTCGAAACAGAGTCCATGAGCGAAGCCTATAATGCAGTGAGTGGCGATTGGGTTACGAATGAGCAAATGACAAAAGAGATTTCAAAAATTTTGAACAAACCCTTGTGGTTGCCAAATGTGCCCGCCTTTGTTTTGAAAATAGTTGTTGGTGAAATGGCAGAAATTGTTTTGAATGGGAGCAAGGTGTCGGCCGATAAAATAAAAAGTACTGGATTTAATTTTAAGTATACGGATTTGAACCAGGCACTTGAATCTCTACTGAGATAACTGCAAGCCTTGCGGTTTTATTTGCTTATTGGGCGATAGGCGAATAAAAATTCCAGGCAAAGAACTTATCACATTGATGAGAAAGAAAAGAATCGAAAAGGCGATAGCCATGTCAATATCAATCCCTATAAATTCGGCTGCTAACACAAACGCTAATTCACGGGCGCCAATGCCACCAATAGTAAAAGGAATTGCTGCAAATATAGAAGATACCAGAAATAGGTTTATGTAAACTAAGTACGAGTCTTGCAGATTAATACTGACAAAAATTACCAATGCCGCCAATGATTGGATTCCTTGCACAACTATAGAATATAGGGAAGTGCGAATAAAATAAATGGCATGAAGTTTTAAGAATAATAAAGTAATGCCGTAAGAGACTGGGAAAATTAAGATCAGTGTAATGCCAGCAATTATGTTTGCGAACAGACTTATATCAGCTAAAGTAAGCAAGAAGAAAAGACAACAGAAGAAAGTTAATGCAAGCATGCCACTTACCCGGTCAAGAAAAATCGCCAGCAGAATTTTCTTCATCGAACCATTAAAATTCCTTTTCATATAAAAGGCTTTGTAGCCATCACCACCTATCCCTCCTGGCAGAAACAAATTGTAAAACATCCCTATGCAATAGAGCTTGAGGTTAGAGATATGATCAATCTGAATTTTTTCAGCGTCAAAAAAATACTTCAATCGAATGGAGCTTAGAATTTTTGAGATTATATAAAGCAATAATCCGATTAGTAGATAAACAACTGAGGCTTCCTGAACGATCTGAATCGTCTTTCCAATTTCAATTTTTCGGAACGCGATAAACAGGGCCGCAGCGGTTAGCAGTAGCTTAAACAGCAGCTTGAAGGTGGCTGTAAGTCTGGGATTGGCCGACAAAGATCTCCTTAATTGAATAAATTTTTTTCTTCTGTGATTCATAATAAGTTCTCATAACCAATTCGGCAATAATGCCGAGTGTTAAAAATTGTATGCCTGCCAGCAGGATCGTGATTCCCAAAATAAGTAAGGGGCGCCCCCAAATATCTTCACCAAGTATTTTTAGTGTGAGCAAATACAAATTGATTATCGCGCCAATCGCAAAACAGAAAATTCCCAGCGGGCCAAAAAAATGGATTGGTCGTTTAAAGTATTTTTGAAAGAAGACAAGCAGTATGAGGTCGCTGAGCACTTTGAAGGTTCTGCCTAATCCATATTTCGATTGCCCAAATACGCGGGGATGATGATGCACCTCCATATCGGTAATTCGTGCGCCTTGTAGCACTGCCAGTATAGGTATGAAACGATGGAGTTCGCCATACAACTCTAAATTTTTTGCTACATCCTTACGAAATACTTTTAGCGTACATCCGTAATCCTGAATTGTAACACCCGTTAAGCTTCTAATTAATCGATTGGCAAGTTTGCTGGGAATTTTTCTTAAAAGCTCGCCATCTTTTCTGTTTTTACGATTTCCGGCTACAACATCCCATTCTTCACTTTTCAACTTGTTCAACATGGCAGGTATGTCGGCCGGATCATTTTGCAGATCTCCATCCAAGGTCACAATGTAGTCTCCATTGGCTTCGTCAATTCCGGCAGCCATGGCAGCTGTCTGTCCGAAATTCCGTTTCAAGTTTATAATTTTTGTATTGGAATCAGCATGTTTTTTAGATTCACTGAGTGTTTTGTCAGTTGATCCATCATTTACAAGAATCAATTCGTACAGATAATTGTGCATGGACGCCTTAATCTTTTCCAAAAGGGGCGCAATATTTTCTTCTTCGTTATAAAGCGTAACAACCAACGACACTTTCTCAATCATGATGCAAAGAAACGGGCTGGCTGTGATGAGGGGATTTTTCGATTGTTATGGATTCATTAATAATATTTAATATTCGATTAACATTCTCTCGCACAAATCGCTGCAAACTTGCGGCATGAAAAATGGAGGCTGGATTGTATTGCTGTTGAGCGCATTAGTATATGGAGCCAATTTTTGGGGAACTTCAATATATATTGTTGATGAAGCAAAGAATTCGGGCTGTGCCATGGAAATGTGGCAGCGAGGTGATTGGGTTATCCCTACTTTTAACAATGAATTAAGAACAGATAAGCCGCCCCTCCATTATTTTTTTATGAAAGCGGCTTATCAAGTATTTGGTGTCAATCCATTTGCAGCAAGAGTATTCTCGGTTGGGTCCGGGATCCTCTTGGTTTTTCTGATTTATTCTTTCCTGAAAAGAAATTTTAGTGAGTCGATGGCATTTACGGCAGCCATTATGCTAATCAGTTCGTTGCAACTCGCCATTCAATTTCACCTGGCCGTGCCCGATCCTTATCTGATTCTGTTGCTAACAGCTTCCATCTTATTTTTTTATGAAGGATTTGTGCGAAGCAGAAAATACAGGATGGCTTTCTTCTACTTGGCGGTTTCACTTGCCTTTGTAACCAAAGGCTTGATTGCTATAGCGTTTCCGGGAATGATCGTGCTTCTATTCCTGATCATGAGGAAGGACTTTACACTTGCAGGCATTAAAAAATTAAACTTACCCGTGGGAATTCTTATCTTTTTATTGATTGGGCTTCCTTGGTATATAGCGGTTGGAATTCAGACCAAGGGTGTTTGGCTCGAAGGTTTTTTCTTAGAACATAATGTGTCTCGATTTACATCTACGATGGAGGGGCATAAAGGATTTTTTCTTGCCCCCTTTGTAATTCTGATTCTAGGAACACTTCCATTTTCGTTTACCGTGTTTCCGGCAATTCGATTTTCGTGGCGCAACCGAATTGAAAATCCTTTTATCTTATTATGCCTGATTGCAGTAATTGTTATTCCAGGTTTCTTTTCGCTATCCAGAACATTGCTTCCCAGTTATCCAGCGCCAGCAATTCCTTTCTTAGCCATTTTGTTGGCTTATTATTGGAATCAACAATTTGTAAAAGCGAAAAAAATAGGTTGGGAAATCATGGCGCCACTTTTTGTTTATCTGCTAATTACCCTTGCAATACCTATTGGTGTTTACGTAGGTATGTCCACTGAATTTCCATCGTATCAATTTCAGAACATGGCATTCTATTTTGTTCTATTGCCACTTGGTGCAATTGCAGCGATTTTCTTGATCAAGAATTATAGAAACTATCTGCTTCCGGTTTTGTCAGGATCATGGATAGGAACAACTCTGTTATTTTTTTATATCTGCTTTCCGCAGATCGATAAAATTAATCCAGTTACACAAAGTTTGCCTTTGGTTTCCAATCACAAGATTGCTTACTACGGTGATTTTAATCCGGCCTATGTATTGGCACTGCATTCAACCATTAGACAACTGGAAACAAAACAGGAGCTGGAAGAGTTTCTTCAAGCCGAGGGTAGAGTTATAACTCAGAAAAAGTACCTTGGTGAAATTGAGGCCTTAAGTTACAAGATTTTGTTTAGTCAAAAAGATCTATTTGAAAATCCGACTACGGTAGTAATTGAAAGGAAATTAGCGCCCTGAAGGTTGAATTGATCTACGTTTCTTAGGTGAGAAACGAATTTGAATGCGCTGCTGAGTCCAGGGCTTTATCTTCAATACGTTAAGTTCCGTTACAAGAACAGGAACAACTATACCAATTAAAGCGCCTGCAGTAACATCAATTAAAAAGTGTTGTAGTAAATATATTCTTGAGTAGCCAACCAACAAAGCAACAAAAAACAGCATGATCGTCCAGCTTTTTTTCTTGATGCAAAGGGCTAATGCAGTGGCAATCGCAAAGGCTGTCGCGGTGTGACCCGAAGGGAATGAGTAAGACGAGTGAACACTTACCCCATGAACAAAATGTAAAAGAGAGTTGTCCAAAAACGTAATAGGTCTTTTCAAATCTGAAAAGATAACTCTTTTAAAAAAACTAATAATTATTCCGTTTGAGATTGTAACGAGCACAAATGCCAATGCATACTGAAACCGAACAAATAAAAGAATTATAAAAATTGGAATCAGGACTAATCCTTCGCCAAGTAGTGTCGCTCTACTAAAAAACCAATCCTGAAAAGGAGAATGATTTCCATTTACCCAAAGCACCTCGTTTCCTTTGGGAATTAAGATTGATCCGGCAATAAGGAGTACTGCTAGCGCAGCTAAGAAATAGTTGATGAAGGTTCTAAATTGTGCAGAGTTGGAATGCTGATAGGTCATCGCGATCATCCACAAAAGTAGAATGACTCTATTCCATTTTAGGAAACTAAAAGCAAAGGTTCAGTTAAGAAAAGAAAACCAAATAGCATTTGATAACAGTGCTGTAACAAAATATTAATTCAGCATATACTTTTAATTAACGGAGTGAGTAACCTCACTTTTAGATAACTCCGCTACACCAATTTTAGAGTCAGCGGTACCATAATAAAGAAACCACTTTCCATTAAGTGGCACCAGCCCTTCAATAAAACAAACCTGATTTATCTGGCCTTCCATTTCATAGGGTTGATCAGGTCTTAAAAAATAGTTATTAAGTCTATCAATCAGTAAGGTAGGATCACTTAGTTTGAACAACGCCTGGCCAGAGCAATAAGCTCCTTTTGGCAAAGACTCATCTCCCTCAGTTTCGCTATTCATTCCATTGTATAAGAGTAAAATTCCTTTATCAGTTGCCAAAGCATAAGGCCCGCTTTCTACCAATCGACTATCAAAAAAACCTTTACGTGGTTTTAGCACCGATTTAAATTTTCCATTCTCTTCAACGGGTTCCCATTTAATGAGGTCATCGGAAGTTGCCATAAATAAATCCGTATCGCCAAAATACATCCAGTATTTACCATTAATTTTTTCAGCAATCACTTTGTTACCCTTTTGCTTCCCTACAATTGCTCCTGACTTGCTCCACTGATCGAGGTATTTTCCTTGTAACATGGGGCCATGTTTAACCCAGTTTAGCAAATCAGTAGAGGAAGCAATGCAAAGCCGCGCTAACGTTCCATCATAAGCAGTATAGGTCATTATATAAGTGCCCATATCACTTTCAATAATGCGGGGGTCTTCAATACCACCTTCCCACTCATAAATTTTCATAAAATCTTCGGCCGGATAAAGAATAGGTTCAGACATGCGTGTAAAGTGGATGCCATCTCCGCCTATCGCCAAACCAACACGCGAGGTGCCATTGTGCTTTCCTATTTTATCTTCTGCGCGGTAAAAAAGATAGATGGCGTTATTGCGAAAAACGGCAGTCGGATTAAAGACATCTTTCTCTTCCCACTTCACCTCTTGGTTAAGGATAGGGCATTTAAACACACCATCACTTGCAAGCAAAATGGGATTAACACTATTTAGCTTTTTAAAAGGAAGCATCGCCCAGGTTGTGTCTTGCGTGTTTGCATTTTTATTTTCGGAGGGCAAACAACTGCTGAGTAGAGCAGCACAAAGAGTAAGCATCCAAAGGCTGGCAATTGGAGTTGTTCTTTTTGGAAGGAGAAGACGTGAATTGTTTTTCATTTAGTAATTTTAAAGAAATGTTAGGAAAGATATGACTTCAAAAGTTAAAAGTGTGAAAGGAAAGACAGGAAAGAAAACTAAACAACCTGATTTGGATGATGAACATCGAATCCGAAAAGCGTTTAAGGATAAAGACTGGGCCGAAATAAAAAGCTCAGACTCGTGGGTAATTTTTAAGGTGATGAGTGAGTTTGTGGAAGGGTTTGAAAAACTTGCCAAGATTGGGCCTTGCGTTACCATCTTTGGATCGGCTCGCACTAAACCAAACAACCCTTACTATAAGATGGCTGAGGAAATTGCCGAGGGCCTAGTTAATCATGGTTACGGTGTAGTTACTGGAGGTGGCCCCGGTATTATGGAGGCTGGTAATAAGGGCGCACGCCAAGCTGGGGGAAAATCAGTAGGATTAAATATTTATTTGCCGCATGAACAAAAAGGTAATATTTATATTGATCCTGACAAACTGATTACGTTCGATTATTTTTTTGTTCGTAAGGTTATGTTTATGAAATATTCGCAGGGCTTTGTGGTTATGCCCGGTGGCTTCGGTACACTTGACGAACTATCAGAAGCACTTACCTTAATTCAAACCAAGAAGGTTGGCCGCTTCCCCATTGTGCTGGTTGGAAAAAAATTCTGGGCAGGTTTAGTTGATTGGTTTAAGAAAACTCTTGTGGATGAAAAAATGATCAGCGAAGAAGATCTGAATTTATTCAGCGTAGTGGATACACCCGAAGACGCAGTGAAAGTAATCGATGACTTTTATGCGCGTTATCTATTATCGCCAAACTTTTAACAGACATGACGGGTACGCAAAAGTTTTTGAGTTATCTCGCACCGCTTTCTATTGGTTTGCTGTTGATTTACGTTTTATTCGATCAATCGGGCAGAGCTAAGGAGCAGGCAAAAAAATCATTATTGGAGCCCGTCCCCGCGTCTGAATCGGCACAACCTTTCCTCGCAGTTTCTTACGACCTACCAAAGCAAATTTCCTTTGCTGGCGAACCTGTGCCGCTGCAAATACCGGATGTAATGGAACGCCTCGATCGCGAGCTACAGGTAAACATTTACCTGCAGAGCAGTACACTT
>JBBSBG010000098.1:0-9499 GCA_038251495.1 Cytophagales bacterium | reverse complement strand
CGATAAAAAATATCGGCATAGCCACCAAGAGAAACCACACCTTCTTGTATACGAGCACCACCAGAATCGTTAAGTCCAATTATAGGCGCCCCATTTTTCATTGCCAGCTCCATAACCTTCACAATCTTTTCAGCATGGGTTTCTGAAAGCGAACCTCCAAAAACTGTAAAGTCTTGAGAAAAAACATAGACCAATCTGCCATCAATCGTTCCGTAGCCAGTCACAACCCCATCTCCGAGGTAGTGCTCTTTGTCCAAACCAAAATCCTTGCTCCGATGCATTACAAACTTTCCTAACTCCTCAAATGAGTCTTCGTCTAAAAGTAACTGCACACGCTCCCGGGCTGTTAGCTTTCCTTTTGCGTGTTGCTGAGCTATTCGTTTTTCACCACCACCTAAAATAGACTCCTGATTTTTTCGCTCCAGCTCATCAAACTTAGGCTGAAGTATTTCTGAGTTGACTTTTCGTTTTGTCATAATCTGTAATTACTGATTTCAAATATAAGTATTGTTACGGGTGAAATTGTACCTTAGATAGCTTGAATATATGTGCATGAAAAAAGTGGCTATAATTGACATGGGTACCAATACCTTCCATCTTCTCATAGCCGAAATAGAAGCTGGAGAATTTACAATCACGTATCGTGAAAAGGTTGCGGTAAAGATTGGCATGGGCGGTATTAATCAAGGCCATATTACCGAAAGTGGGATTAAAAGAGCATTGACTGCCATGAAATCTTTCAAAAAAAAACTCAATGAATCAGGTGTAGAAAATGTTCAAGCCTTTGGCACCAGTGCGTTTCGCAATGCAAGCAATGGTGAGCAAGTCGCCAAATTAATTGAGACCGAAACGGGCATTCGAACCGAAATTATTAGCGGCCTAAAAGAGGCCGAATATATTTATAAAGGCTCTAGAGCCGCCATTGCCATGGGAGCTGAAAAGTCATTGATTATGGATATTGGTGGTGGCAGTGTTGAGTTTATTATTGGAAATGAAAATGAAATTTTCTGGAGTCATAGTTTTGAGATTGGCGGCCAACGGCTGCTGGAAAAATTCCATAAACATGATCCTATTACAAACAACGAAATTGAAAATCTAAATCATTTCTTTTCAAGTGAACTTGAAATACTATTTGAAGAACTTTCTAAACACAACCCGTCTCAATTAATTGGATCATCAGGCACATTTGATACACTGAGTGACATTTATTGTTTGCGTAATAATATTACAGTTAGAGAGCTTCCAGAAACTCCGCTCACGATCGAAGCATTTTATGAAATTTATAGTGAACTACTCGTAAAGAACCGCGAAGCGAGAATGCAAATTCCGGGTATGATTGAGATGCGTGTGGATATGATTGTAGTGGCTTGCGCCCTTATAGACTTCCTACTTTCAAAGTATCAGTTCGAGCAAATCAAAGTTTCTTCTTATTCGCTTAAGGAGGGTGTGTTAGCTTCGATGGCAAAATAAAAAATGCAGTCATCGCTCCCAATAACTAAGGGGAGCGATGACTGCAAAATTTATACTGCAACTTTATCTATTGACTCCTTTTGATTTAAAGACCAGAAATCTGCTTATCCTTCGGATACTTCACTTCAAACTTATAAACCAATTTCCGGGTTTCATTTGGTTTCAATTCCAATTCCCACGTTAGCGTACCAGTTTGTTTATTGCACTGCGCGCCACCTAAATCAGATACAGCAACTTCAATCTGTGTATTTTGCGAAACCGGAATCTGATCTTCAACGATGATCTTTACAGCCTCTTGTTTTGTATTGCGAAGAGAAATCTCCCAGGCATAGCTTTCCTTTTTATTGGAGCCAATAAAGCTACGCGATGTTAAATCTTTTAGCTTTTCTCGCTTTACAACAATCCGCTTATCACGACCCAATGAGACAGAAAGCGTATCTTTTATATTGTTAGGATCTATAAATGACTTACCAACAAAGGTTCCTTCAAAGAAAATATTAGCCTCTCCAGGCAACAAATTATATTCTTCCCAACCAGTAGCTTTTGCAAGTAAGAAAGCATCCGGATCTAATTTTGGTGCAACCGAATAAACATACTCCGACTTAAGATCATGGACTTTAATATCAACCACGGTTGGCTTTGATGCCGACAAGACTGTATACGGCATAGAAATATCAAATTCAGTATTTAATGTAGTTTGAATCGTTGTAACATAATCAGATGAACTCTTTGCCTCGAGTAATTCCTCGCTATCCATAGCAACTTCAGCAGGCGCGCTGCGCATAGCTGCACCAGCAAATTCCTTGGCAAGTTTTCTCTTATCATACACAATTGGATTATAGAAATCCAGGTACCAAGAATACAATTCTGGCTTTAAACCACTTTGATTAGGATTGGCAGTAGAAAGTTTGAGTTTAACATTTTTCCATTCCTCACCCGTGCTTTGAAACACATTGGCTTTGTAACTTAATTGCACTGGCTTTTTTGTGTCAACCGCGCGTAAATCATAAATGGCGTTCCAACCTGCATTCGCTACCACATACTTTACTTGCAATTCAGCCGATGTAGCCGCATCTGCAGAAACACTTACAACAATTTCACTTGTGTTTCTTTGAAACAAATCATTTTGCTCACGCAGTTGCCTGGTGAGTTTAGTAATGCGCTCATTAATTTTTTTAATCTTTTCATCTTGTTTCATGCGGGTGATAACAATATCCCCTAATCTGCTACGATAAAAATCAGCCATTGCTTTTAATTCAGCTACCGTTAAATTTTGATTGGTGCCGCCAATTTTTTGATTGCTGAGTAACATTTGTTCTTCTTTATTCAAAATCTCTTTTTGACTTTGCTCAAGCGCTAATTGTCGTTGCAGCGTTTCAACAGAATCTTTTAATGTCTTTAGAGACTTCGGCATATTAAACTCATTCAAATAATTTTGTTGATGACTGATTCCAAGAATTGTAAAGTTGCCCTTACCTGAAACCTGAATACTTTGAGGATCTAATAAGGAAGTAAGTCCTGTTATTATTATGTTGGTTTTACCACTTTCAAACCTGGTTTTAGCTTCACGTGTAACCTGCGCCTTACTTAAAAAAACAGTTACATCCGTGATTTTAGAGTCAAGCGGTTTATCAGGTTGCCCTATGGCTACTAAAGAACTGACTATTAATGCTGATGATAGAAGTTGATTTTTCATTTGTTTAAAGATTTTAGCAGTAAGATGCCTCGAAGAGTAAATTTCCATAAATACTTGATTAATTTTCACTAAAATCTTGAATATTGCCTTTTAGCATTGAATATATAGTTAATACTGAACTATAGTGTTTTTTTGTATCTTCGATTTATCAAATTTCGATGCTATGAGTGAACTTGCTAAATCTAAAATTTATCAATTATTAGAGACCATTCAGGATGAATCCATCTTAAAACAAGTGATGGAAAACATTGCTTTCTATGCTTCTAAAGCAGATAGCGTTGATAACTTTGCAAAAGGCCAACTTAAAGAATTAGATGCAGCCATCTCGGAAGCCGACCTCGGTGAAACCATTTCGTGGGATAGTTATAAAAAAGATCTGGATGAATGGAGAGAAAAATAGTTGTAACTAAGCGATTTCATAAAAATACACTCCAAATTTTCCAGCATTTACTCGTTAACTTTTTATCTAAAACAGCCTATCTGTTTTTAGAAAAAATTGAAGATCGAGTAGAATTGATTTTAAAATATCCATTAATTGGAAAACCTTCTTCTAAAAAGAAAAATGTAACAAGCCCGCTGCTGACACCGCATCATATTTTATTTTATCGGTATCAAAATGATACGATTGAAATTCTCTGTTTGTTTGACATGAGAAAACGACCAGAAAGAAAACCATACTAAAATCACATGAGCGACCCAATCTTTCAGCATCAACAACTTTGGCAACTTGCAGTTGATATTTTTTTGAAAATAAATTGCCCTAAGCAAGATGCTGAGCTAGCCGCTGATGTTTTATTAAATGCTGATCTGCGGGGTATCGATTCTCATGGTCTTGCACGATTATCAGGTTATGTAAGGCTTTGGGAAGCTAATAGAATAAACACCAACCCCAATGTTAAAATCGTTCATGAAACGCCAAGCACGGCTGTAGTGGATGGAGATAGTGGCCTCGGTTTAGTAGTTGCGCCCAAAGCAATGGCAATAGCCATTGAAAAAGCAACGAAAGTCGGAACGGGGTGGGTGGCTGTTAAAAATTCAAATCACTTTGGTATTGCAGGTCATCATGCAATGATGGCCTTGCAACATGATATGATTGGCATGTCAATGACTAATGCAAGTCCCTTAGTTGCGCCAACATTTTCTGTGGAAAGATTATTAGGTACCAATCCTATTTGTGTGGCTATTCCTGCTGGCGAGCAACCGCCTTTTGTTGCGGACTTTGCAACCACTACTGCTGCAAATGGAAAACTCGAAATCTTACAGCGCAAAAATCAAGATGCCCCCGAGGGTTGGATACAAAAGAAAGATGGTAGCATTTCAACAAATGCGAATGAATTAAAAGATGGCGGAGCGTTGCTGCCCTTAGGAGGTGATCGCGAACATGGAAGTCATAAAGGTTTTTGCTTAGGTGCCTGGGTCGACATTTTTTCAGCTGTATTAAGTGGTGCTAACTATGGCCCATGGGTTCCTCCGTTTGTAAGTTTTCTGGCACCTCCGGCTGATCCTGTTGGCGATGGAATTGGCCATTTCTTTGGCGCCATGCGTGTGGATGCCTTCAGACCTGTAGATGATTTTAAACATCACATGGATAATTG
This sequence comes from Cytophagales bacterium, assembly GCA_038251495.1. GTDB lineage: Bacteria > Bacteroidota > Bacteroidia > Cytophagales > Cyclobacteriaceae > ELB16-189. Next base: position 4,738 of record JBBSBG010000098.1, on the reverse strand, counting down.
GATAAGTCGTTTTAGGGCGGCTAAAACTATTGCCGGGCAAGATCATTTAATTATACCTGGTGACCCGGAGAGAGAAAGTGAAATTGAAAGAAGAAAATCTGGTATTCCACTTAACGATAAAGTATTTGAAGATCTTCAGGCGCTGAGTAAAAAATTGGGTGTTGCTTTTTAAAAACCTGCAGTAACACCCGCACGCAATACCCATGGACTATTGTAAGGATAATAGTCCGCTGCAGAAGTAGGATTTCTGTACGAGAAGTTATAAAGTGCAATTGCAAAAAATCCTGCACGTCTACCAATGGGTTGAAAAATTCCAGCGCCTGCCATAAAGCTTGAAAAACTTCTTCGCTCTAATTGAGCTTGAGAGATAAGGTATTGAAGATTCAGATATTCATATTCAGCATGAAGAAATATAGGTCCACGAACTTGATATCTAACGAAAGGACTCAATCCCCAATCATTTGTTGAGATTTTAGGATTGACAAATTTATAGGTAGTGCGTCTATAGGTAATGCTCGTTCCTGCAGCAAACCGTTGGGTTACACGATAGCCTATTAAAGGTGACAAAGAAAAAAAATCAAAATTACTGCTAAAGCTTAAACCAAAACCGCCACCGGTAAAAATCCGATCTTTAATAGATGGCTTTTGATCTAATTCTTCAGCACCCCACTGACCATAGGCTGTAAGCGATCCGAAAAAAATAAAAAGCAGAAATACTTTTTTCATTACTCTTCTTCAATAACAAAAATATCTTCCGTTTCCTTTTTCATTAAGTACTTCTCACGTGCAAATTTTTCGAGCAGTTCTTTATTGGTCATCAATTCAGCACGATCTTTCTCTACCTCTATTATTTTTTCCTTGTAGAATTCCTTTTCATTTTCGAGACTCCCAAGCTTAGTTGTCATTTTAAATCGGGAGATTAAATCATTTGAATCCAGAAACATCATCCAGATAAAAAAACAAATCCCCGCAACGAAATAAAAGTTTTTGAGGATGGGTGGGAGCTTTTTGAACATACTAAGTTTAAAAAATGGTTGTACGAAGATAGAAATAAATGGTCGTATATAGCAAATCAAAAAGTTGAACCCTTTTAACCTGATTTTATATTTCGGTCTGTAAGGATACAGACCAAGGAAAGAGATTCTGCGTTTTCGGGCTTTAAGAATTAAGACCAGGGAAAAGCAAATCAGGCCTTTCGGCCTGATTTTAAACTTACGATTTTAAGAGTGTCCATTCTTGCGAAAAGGCTTCAGCATGTGTTTCCTTGTCGAAGGCGGTTAGTTTCATTATCGTTTTTCCTTTGAGTTGCAGTTTCACATCATACTCTTTTGACGTAACATGATCTACATACGTTCCTTTACAAATCTTGAAAAATCCAACACGAAGGTTCTCTACTACACGCGTTCCAAGAATTGAGTCGTTAAGACTATCCGCCCAAACAATTGATCCTTGGAAAACAGAATCAACATCATACATCAGAATTCTAATATTGAGACGTTCGTTAAACCACACCCCAACAATGCTCTGTTGAAAATCAGCATCCGAAAATTGTTCTCTGATCAAAAAGATGATTAACCCACCCGCCACAATCAAGATCAGGAAAAACGAAACCATCATCATGTTTACTTCCATAGTTGTGAAACACTTCGTTTAGTCGAGTATCCCTCCCGCCCTATTGACAAAAATCAAACTAGTTTTGGGTAGATGAGCTCGAAGTCTTAAAATCAATCATCTAAGCTTAAAAAGAGACTTTTTATCAGTTCGGTCTTTCTGATTCAATTGAGAATGCTTCAATTAGAAAATGCTTTTCCCAAAAAAGGAAATAAGAAAGGCCAGACATAAAGCCTGGCCTGATAAATTGAAAGGGGTCTGACCGCTCTAAGCGGCCTGACTCCTAAAGTCCTATTAGAAATTCTTGCCTGGGAAATAAGCGGTCTCGCCCAATTCTTCCTCAATGCGGATAAGTTGATTGTACTTCGCCATTCTATCCGAACGTGAAGCAGAACCAGTTTTAATCTGGCCAGTGTTCAGAGCAACTGCTAAATCAGCAATCGTGCTGTCTTCAGTCTCGCCCGAGCGATGCGACATAATGCTCTTATAGCTATTGCGCTTAGCAAGATTCACTGCATTAATGGTTTCGGTTAATGTACCAATCTGATTTACTTTTATCAGAATAGAGTTTGCAACGCCCATATCAATTCCTTTTTGTAAGAAGTCAACGTTAGTCACAAACAAGTCATCGCCCACTAATTGCACTTTATCACCAATCTTATCAGTAAGTCCTTTCCATCCTGTCCAATCCTCTTCCGCCATTCCATCTTCAATTGAAATGATCGGATACTTCTTAGCCCATTTAGCCCAATACTCTACCATCTCTTCCGACTTCAATTTCTTGCCATCTGATTTCTTGAAGATGTAGCTCTTAGTCTTAGCATCATAGAATTCTGAGCTCGCTGCATCCATCGCAATGAAAATATCAACACCTGGTTTGAACCCTGCCTTTTCAATTGCTTTTAAAACAATTTCAATAGCTTCTTCATTAGATTTAATATTCGGAGCAAAGCCACCTTCGTCACCTACGTTGGTTGAAAAACCTTTTTCATGAAGAACTTTCTTCAACGTATGGAATACCTCAGTACCCATTCTCAATGATTCCGAGAATGTATCAGCCTTCACGGGCATTACCATAAACTCCTGAAAATCGATTGAGTTATCCGCATGACTACCGCCATTCAAAATATTCATCATCGGCACAGGAAGTGTGTTTGCATTTACGCCACCAATGTAGCGATATAACGATTGCCCGGCTTCCATAGCGGCTGCTTTAGCAACGGCAAGTGATGTGCCTAGAATTGCGTTCGCTCCAAGTTTTCCTTTATTAGGCGTTCCATCAAGTTCAATCATCACCTTATCAATCAGGTTTTGATCGAAGATGGAAAGACCAACAACTTCAGATGCGATTTTACTATTTACATTTTCAACAGCTTTAAGAACACCTTTGCCTTGATATTTTTTCTTGTCGCCATCGCGCAATTCTACTGCCTCGTGGGTACCGGTAGAAGCTCCTGATGGAACAGCAGCGCGACCAAACGCACCGCTTTCGGTTACAACATCCACTTCAATAGTTGGGTTACCGCGACTATCAAAAATCTGGCGGGCATAAATTCCTTCAATTAAACTCATAATTATTAGATTTTAGATTTATTACTTTGGATTAGTTAATCTTACACAAATCCCTATTTGTGCTGCATTATTATATGCCTTTATTTCTTTTATCTCTGAATCGAGAGTAATGCCATTATATGTTAAACCAGGAGGTTCTCTCAAAATAGTTGGAGTTAATCCATAAGAGTATCTCGCCAAGAAATTTATCCTATTAGACAACTTTATGTTAATGCCACTCAATAAACCTAAATCAGATTTAAAACCGTAATTACTTTCTGAGGATAAAAAAACACCCGGGCCAATGCCAAGTTGAATCCCAATAATTCTTATTGGCTTATATGTTGCTATGATTGGAATCTCTAAATAATTAGCATTCTTAGAAAAATCGTCACCCCTTCTGGAATATTGGATTTCCCCTGTTAATGAAAATCTTTTATTTAGACTTATATCTACAAATACACCAACATGAAATGCAACACTTGAGTTTTTAGTAGAATTTTTACCTCCAGAGACAAGATATGCATCGCTTTTAAGTTGATTAAGATTTATTCCAGATTTAATTCCAAAATCAACTTGAGATTTAGCAAGAAAAGACACCGTGAAAAAAAATATAGCAAAGCTAAATTGTTTCATAATTTATCATTCCGCTAAGCTTTGCACATCCTGCTTTAGCATTTCAAGAAACTGATCGAACAAATATCTGGAGTCATGCGGACCGGGTGATGCTTCCGGATGGTACTGAACTGAAAATGCCTTTTTATCTTTTAAACGAATACCCATAATGGTTTTATCGTTTAAGTGAAGATGAGTAACTTCTACATTGGGATTTTTTTCAATGTCCTTTTCATTCACGGAAAATCCGTGGTTTTGAGAAGTCATCTCACTCAAACCAGAAACTAAATTCTTTACAGGATGATTAAGACCACGATGACCATGATGCATTTTGTACGTTGAAATGCCGCAAGCCAGCGCTAGTAACTGATGCCCTAAGCAAATTCCAAAAACTGGTCTGTCGGCATCCAGAATTTCTTTTACTGTTTTAATAGCATAGTCCATTACAGAAGGATCGCCTGGGCCATTAGAAATAAAATAACCATCTGGTTTCCACTTATCCATTTCGGCAAAAGTGGTTTTTGCCGGAAATACCTGAACGTAACAACCGCGGGCTGCAAGGTTTTTCAAGATGCTTTTTTTGATACCAACATCCAACGCAGCAATTTTTATAGTGGCAGCTGGATCGCCAACGAAGTATGACTTTTTGGTGCTTACCCTTGAAGATAACTCCAACCCATCCATGGAAGGAACTTTGGCCAGCTCGGCTTTCATTTGATCGGGTGTGAGTGTTGATGAAATCAACGCGTTCATGGCACCCTTGCTTCGGATGTAGCGAACCAACTTTCGTGTGTCTAAATCTGAGATACCCACTACATTGTGCTTCTCTAAGTATTGCTGCAAACTTTCCGTTGCCGTCTTTCTGCTATACTCTTCCGAAAACTCATTTACTACAATACCGCTAATCTTAGGCCCATCCGACTCTTGTTCGTCATCTTGCGTTCCGTAGTTGCCAATGTGG
>JBBSBG010000097.1:0-9551 GCA_038251495.1 Cytophagales bacterium | reverse complement strand
TAAGAATTTCTATTGCATTGTAGTTGACAGAACTCACCAAGATGTTTTCAAAGAAATTTTCTGTCAGGAATTTTTTTAATTCCTGGGGTTGGGTAAAGAATTCTTTTTGGATTAATAAATCTCCGACAAAAATTCCAACTTTAAAACGCGTATTGCCTGAGTCTATAACCAGATTCATAAATCAATTAAAATCAAAAATAAGCAAAGAAGATTCATACTGATTTTAAAATACCTTTGGGGCACTAATAAACAGGTAAGATGAAACACCTTCTCGAAAAGTTTGAAACAAAAAGACCGGAAATTGTTTTTGAATGGAAAGATAGTGAAACAGAGGCTGAGGGCTGGGTTGTAATCAATTCGCTGCGTGGTGGAGCTGCGGGAGGTGGCACAAGAATGCGTGCTGGTTTAGATAAAAGAGAAGTAGAATCTTTGGCCAAAACAATGGAGGTAAAATTTACCGTGTCGGGTCCGCCCATTGGGGGTGCAAAATCCGGTATTAATTTCGATCCGAACGATCCTCGAAAAGAGGGTGTGCTACAACGTTGGTATGCTGCCGTTATGCCATTGCTCAAATATTATTACGGCACAGGGGGAGATTTGAATGTAGATGAAATTCATGAAGTGATTCCGATTACCGAAGATGCTGGTATTTGGCATCCGCAGGAAGGCGTGTTTACAGGACACTACAAGCCAACTGAACCCCAGAAAGTAAATCGTATTGGGCAATTGCGGCAGGGTGTTATTAAACTTATTGAAGACGAAATTTATACTCCCTCGCTTCAAAAGAAATATACTATTGCGGATATGTGTACTGGCTACGGGGTAGCAGAAGCAGTGCGTCATTATTATAATTTGTGGGGCGGAAAGTTGGCGGGTAAACGTGCGGTAGTGCAGGGCTGGGGCAATGTAGGTGCTGCTGCCGGATTTTATCTTTCGCAAATGGGGGTGAAGATTGTTGGTATTTTAACCCGCGAAGGAGGTGTGATTAATCAGGCAGGGTATTCGCAATCTGAAATAAATAATCTGGTGATAAATAGAGAGGGTAATCGGTTAATAACTGGTGAACTTTTGTCATTCGAAATTGTGAATCAAAAAATTTGGGATTTAGAGTTCGAAGTGTTTATTCCTGCAGCTGCTTCGCGCCTTATTACCAAAGATCAAATCGATCGCATGATCGGCTCGGGTGTGGAAGTATTTTCATGTGGAGCAAATGTTCCGTTTGCTGATAAAGAAATTTTCTTTGGAGCAACCGCTTTATATGCCGATGAAAAAGTATCGGTAATTCCCGACTTTATTGCCAACTGCGGCATGGCGCGGGTGTTTGCTTATTTTATGGAGAAAGAAATAAGCATGACTGATGAATCAATCTTTAATGACATTTCATACACCATTTACAAGGCACTTGAAAAAACAAATTCAATTAATTCGGCTAAAACTAATTTGGCTCAGACATCTTTTGAGATAGCGCTAAAACAATTAGTTAATTGATTAATGGTGTACAGCTAAATGTGGTTGAATTAATAAATAAATGATTGCGCCAGCAAAATAGCCCAGCATAGCGAGTAATGAAATCTTCTTGATATACCAGATAAAATCAATTTTTTCCATACCCATTACGGCAACTCCGGCTGCCGAACCGATAATAAGGATACTACCACCAGTGCCTGCGCAATAAGCAAGGTATTCCCAAATCAAATGATCCTGTGGATAAATATTCATATCGTACATACCCATGCTGGCTGCAACCAAAGGAACGTTATCAACAATGGATGATAGAATTCCGATTAATGTAATGATGATTCGTTGATCACCAAATGTTGTATCTAACCATGCAGCGAAGTGGCGAAGGATATCCATAGATTGTAAAGCACCAACCGCTAACAGGATTCCAAGGAAAAACAACACACTGGGCACATCTATTCGGGTAAGTGCTCCGGCAGCCGTATATGGCCGTTTGTCAGCTTCATCCATATCAGGGTTAATTAATTCAGAAACAACCCAGAGAACGCCTAGTGCGAGCAACATGCCTAAGTACGGAGGTAAGTGTGTTACTGTCTTAAATACAGGTACAGAAACTAATCCGCCTACACCCATAATCAGCATGGTTAATGAACCCTTTATTTCAGTGCTCCCATGTCCGTGACCTCCATGTCCATGATCTTTGCTTTTCTCATGACTACCTGCGTGGCCCAACTCGCCTTTAAGCGTAAACTGCAAATAGATAAGAGGCACTACCATACAAACAAGGCTTGGCAAGAAAAGCGTTAGCATAATGTTTCCTGAAGAAATTTGTCCTCCAATCCAAAGCATGGTAGTAGTAACGTCACCAATAGGCGACCATGCACCACCGGCATTGGCTGAAACCACAATCATACCTGCAAAGAACAAACGCATTTGTTTGTTTGGAACAAGCTTGCGTATTAGAGAAATCATGACAATAGAAGTTGTCAGGTTGTCGAGTATGGCTGAAAGGATAAAAGTGATAGTACAGATAATCCATAAAAGTTTTTTAGGATTTTTTGTGTTGATTCGGTCTGTAATAATTCGAAAACCTTGGTACGCATCGACCAATTCAACAATGGTCATCGCGCCCATCAGGAAGAAAAGAATCTGAGAGACTTGGCCTAGGTGTTCAAGAAGCGAAGCGGAAACAAATTCTACAAAAATTTCATGAGTGGTAAGACTCACAAAACGCTCCCCCAGCTCTATTTTTAGAATACTCAAAAAGGATTGGTATGATTCACCTTCAAGCAGAGAACTGGATGGTTCTGACAGAGCAAAGAGCGTCCAACAGATTACTCCTGTTAATAATGCCGATGCTGTTTTATTTATTTTAATTGGATGCTCAAGAGCAATGGCTAAATAGCCAAGAACAAAGACGATGATTACAATTGCTACCATAGATCAACAGTTAGGTCTATGGTAAATATAGTAGAAAAAATATTCTCTCTTTATTAAAATTCTTTTACGCCCCAATTACCGGATAAGCGGTTAGATTTCTTTGTAAAAAAGAAGCATTTTATAAATGAAAGATTCCTTCATTAAGAAGATTCAAGGCTTTGTCTTTTTGCGTTGTATCTACCAATATAGAAATATTGTTTTGGCTTCCACCATACGAAACCATCCGAATAGGTAACGTATTCAGCGATTGAAATACGTCCTTTAATACACCTTCTTTTTCTGAAAGTTTATTGCCCACAATACAAATGATACTTTGATTGGCATCCACGCCAATGGTTCCAAAAGCTTTCAATTCATCTAGTATGGCAGCAAGATTGCTATTATCATCAATTGTTACTGAAACAGCAATTTCAGAAGTCGAGATCATATCAATAGATGTTTTGTAGCGCTCGAACACTTCAAACACTTTGCGTAAGAAGCCATGAGCCAACAACATTCGTGAAGACTTAATGTTGATTGCGGTAATACCATCTTTTGCAGCCACCGCTTTAAAAATTCCTCGACTACCCTTATCGCTTATTATAGTCCCAGGTGCTTTTTCATCCATGGTGTTTTTTAAGCGAACCGGCACACTATACTTCTGCGCAGGCACAATGGTGGATGGATGCAAAATCTTTGCTCCAAAATAAGCAAGCTCTGAAGCTTCATCGAACGTAAGTTCTGCTATGGGCAGAGTCTTTTTTACAATGCGAGGATCATTGTTATGCATGCCATCAATATCCGTCCAAATTTGAATCTCTTCAGCACGAATGGCTGCACCAATAAGCGAAGCTGTATAATCACTGCCCCCTCGTTTTAAATTATCTATTTCGTTACGATGGTTGCGACAGATATAACCTTGTGTAACCACAATGTCCACGGAGGTCATGGTTTCAAGAATAGGCTTTAAGCGTTCGCTGATTTTTTCAAGTTCAGGTTCGTGGTTTTCGTCAATCGACATAAAGTGAAGTGCAGGGAGCAATCGTGACGACACTTTCTTTTCTTGCAGATGATGGTAAAATAATTCTGTCGAGATTAATTCTCCTTGTGCTAGTAGTTCGCGATAACTGCGGTCATCAAACTTGCCAGCAGCCAATAATCTGAACAGACTGAAGTAGCGACTTACAATCTCCTGGCCGATTGCTTTGTAGGCTTCACTTTCGTAAAGTTCTTTGATGAATTGTTGATAATGTTTTTCAAGATCGACTAGCTCCTGCTCAACGGCAGTGTTTTGCTGGGCCATTAGGTGCTCACCAATTCGCACTAAGGCATTGGTAGTACCGCTAAGTGCGGACAACACAACAATTTTTTTACCAGGCATGCTTAACACGAGGTTAGCAATCTTCTTCATGCGATCTGGCTTGCCTACGGAGGTACCTCCAAACTTTACAACTAACATACTTTTAAATTATGGGTGGCAAAGATAAACTGATCTTTAGTATAATGTAAAGGCAGTAATAAAGATTGGTGAAAAGATTTTACTGATAGATGTCCCTTCTATGGGCTATTCTTCGTATGTCAACGATTTCGATTAAATCATCAAATAGTATAAATTATTCGATAGTCTCCAACGCGGATTCTCCAAAGACTTTCACTCTCGCCTTTGAGTTTTTTACAGCCTTCTGGCCGGGGATTAATTGAAAGCGATTTTATTTTTGGGAATATTTTTTTGACCTCTTTGGCTGGTAATTTTTTTAGTTCTTTCCCAGCAATTTTACTGATTGTGACAAAGTATATCTTCACAACTTACCTTCCTTTTTGAGCTGTTTCTCAAGTTCAGCCAGGGGAATTTTCTCATCATGTTTACGTGCTTCTGCCACTAACACATCCATTAAATCTTCAAGTTCTTCATCGGAATATTTAGCAACTTTTTTTCAGATTTATTTGTGCATATCTGGTTTTGGTTGACTTGTCTATTACAAACTCAATATTTTTCATATCACGGAATTTATACAACTAAGATAACCATTTTTGCAACACAGGTATAAAAAAGGCCTTCACCAGTCTGGTGAAGGCCTCATCACTATTAATCTTATAAAGTTATTTTACTTCTTCGTACTCAACATCGGTAGCATTACCGCCTGCTCCGCCAGTTTCACCGGCAGTCGATTGATTGCCTTCAGCACCTGAAGTTGGATTCTGTCCGGCTTGCGCACCGCCAGCATACATTTCTTGCGAAGCTAACTGCCAGGCAGCATTAAGGGCAGTCATAGCTCCATCAATGGCTGCTAAGTCTTGGCTCTTATGTGCTTCCTTAAGTTTTTCCAATGCACCATTAATGGCCGTTTTATTGCCTTCAGAAAGTTTCTCACCAAATTCCTTTAACTGTTTTTCAGTTTGGAAGATCAATGAATCAGCCTGATTGATTTTTTCAACCTTTTCTTTCTCTTTTTTATCACTATCGGCATTAGCCTGAGCCTCTTCCTTCATCCTCTTGATTTCAGCATCGGTCAAGCCGGAAGACGCTTCGATACGAATCTTCTGCTCTTTGCCAGTGCCTTTATCTTTTGCAGATACGTGCAGAATACCGTTAGCATCTATATCAAACGTTACTTCAACTTGCGGCACACCGCGCGGTGCTGGTGGAATTCCATCTAAATGGAACCGACCAATCGTACGGTTGTATTGTGCCATCTCACGCTCTCCTTGAAGAACATGTATTTCTACAGATGGTTGACTGTCGGATGCTGTTGAGAATACTTCTGATTTCTTAGAAGGAATAGTAGTATTTGATTCAATCAACTTGGTAAACACACCCCCCATTGTTTCAATACCTAATGAAAGCGGAGTAACATCCAATAAAAGAACATCCTTCACTTCACCTGTAAGCACACCACCTTGAATGGCTGCACCAACCGCTACAACTTCATCTGGGTTAACGCCTTTGGATGGCTTCTTGCCAAAGAACTTTTCAACTTCTTCTTGGATGCGTGGTATACGCGTTGAGCCTCCAACCAAAATAACCTCGTCAATTTGAGAAACGGTGTAACCCGAATCTGCCATCGCTTTTTTGCAGGGGTCTAAGGTTCTCTTTATCAAGTCATCGCAAAGTTGTTCGAATTTTGCGCGACTTAACTTTTTTACTAAGTGCTCGGGCACACCATCTACCGAAGTAATATAAGGCAAATTGATTTCAGTTTCATTACCACTTGATAGTTCAATCTTTGCTTTTTCGGATGCTTCTTTTAAGCGTTGGAGTGCCATTGGATCTTTGCGAAGATCAATGTTCTTATCAGCTTTAAATTCATCGGCCAACCAATTCATGATGCGCATATCGAAATCATCACCCCCTAAGTGAACGTCACCATTGGTTGATTTTACTTCAAACACGCCATCACCTAATTCTAAAATCGAGACATCGAATGTACCGCCACCTAAGTCATAGACAGCAATTTTCATGTCTTTGTTTTTCTTATCTAAGCCATACGCTAATGCAGCTGCGGTTGGCTCATTGATGATACGTTTTACATCCAAGCCAGCAATCTGTCCGGCTTCTTTTGTAGCCTGACGTTCTGCATCATTAAAGTAGGCAGGCACCGTAATGATGGCTTCCGTTACGGTTGTTCCTAAATAATCTTCTGCCGTGCTCTTCATTTTTTGAAGAATCATTGCCGAAATTTCTTGCGCGGTATAAAGGCGGTCTCCAATACGAACACGCACGGTGTCATTGTTCCCACTCTCTACTTCATACGAAACCATTTTCTTTTCACTACTGATTTCATTGAATTTTTTGCCCATGAATCGTTTGATGGACGACACGGTATTTTTTGGATTGGTTATAGCCTGACGTTTAGCTGGGTCTCCCACTTTACGCTCGCCTTTTCCATTATCCAGAAAGCCAACAATACTTGGTGTAGTTCTGCGGCCTTCGCTATTCGCAATCACCACCGGCTCATTGCCTTCCATTACGGCCACGCATGAGTTTGTGGTTCCTAAGTCTATTCCAATAATTTTTCCCATGATATGTTCAGTTTTTTGATTTTAGATTTTTATCGCAAAACCTCATGAACAAGGGTTGTGCCAAGGGGGATTTTGAAGGAAAAAGTGACAGAGTGGCAGAACGGGTGAGATATCCCTTAATGCGATGGCACAACTTAATGACTTATGTCATTGACTCCACTCGGTTGGCGTTCTATCCCAACGGTGCTTCCTAAGTTCCAACTCTAAAGCCTTCTCTAATTTTTTGCCATCGCTTGTAGCAATATTTGCCTCAACATGGCTCAGCTTGCGCATACCTGGAATGATAGTATGAACATCATCATTGCACAAAATAAAACGCAGCGCCATCTCGGCCATAGTCATATTAGATGGAATAAAAGGCCTAAGTGCATCCGCATGATCCACACTTGAGTTTAAATTTTCTGGAACAAAATAGGTGTTGCGCCAATCGTCCTTCGGGAAAACAGTCTCTTTGGTAAGCATTCCCGTAAGGGTACCCTCATCAAATGGAACTCGGGCAATAATGCCAATATCTAGTTTACGACATAAGGGAAATAAATTGTCAACCGGGCTTTGATCGAAGATGTTGTAGATCACCTGCACAGTATCAATCAAACCTGTTTCAAGCGTGGTAAGAACATTGTCTGGTTCCCATCTGTTTACACTAATACCAAAGTGTTTTACTTTACCCGAGGTTTTAAGTTTTTCAACAGCTTCTTTCCACTCATCGTTGTGTGCCCAACTATCTTCCCACACATGAAATTGTTGTAAGTCAATACAGTCAACATTCAGATTCTTCAAACTTTTTTCTGTGTATTCGATTATGTGCGAGGCTGGAAAACATTCATCCAACGTATACTCAGCTTTGGAAGGCCATTGGAAATTTTTTGGTGGAACTTTAGTAGCAAAATGCAAGCGCTTGTTGGCCGATTGTTTTAAGAGTTTACCAAGAATTGTTTCACTTACTCCAGCGCCATAACCCCAGGCGGTATCAAAAAAATTGCAACCCAATTCAACTGAACGAGTAAGGGAGCTATCAACCTCGCGGCTATCTGTATCTTTCCAACCAGCAAGGCCCCACATGCCATAGCCAATTTCTCCTACATTCCAGTCGGTGCGACCAAATCTTCTGTGTTCCATAATAATGTTTTTTAATTAATATAATTAATTCGAGAGTCTGATTCATTTTGCCAAAAAGCAAGTGGTAATAAAATTTCCAGGCCTTTCGTATTATCTATTGAGCACCAATCAAATTCAAAGTCCACTTTATTTCCTTCCGGGGAAGTGCATTCACCTAAAACAAATAGTCTCGTGATACCTGACCCGGCATTGTTAGTATATTTTTTAATTTCCTTAATAATAAATACACTTCCTTCTGGAAGATCGAATGATCTATTACAAATTGTAACTGAATCTTTACTAATTACAGACGAAATAAAACGATACGAGCCCTTATCACATTGATGTAGATACAGAGTTATTTTCGACCTTACCTGCGTATTCATTAAGTGCTTGAAGGCTATGTTTTGCGATACATTACGAATAGTGGGACTGAGTGTGTAAAACAATAGTAAAGCAAACAGCCCTAAGCCGGATATAACCAGAATCAGAATTACTTTAGATAAGGACATTGAAGCTAGATAAATTTTAAGATCGACAAGATACTCAAATTAGTTACTTTTGCGCCTCATTTTTATCATGACACAAGAACAGGAAATAGCCAAACGAAGAACTTTTGGGATCATCAGTCACCCGGATGCAGGAAAAACTACGCTCACTGAGAAGTTGCTCCTTTTTGGAGGTGCTATTCAAAAAGCGGGTGCTGTAAAATCATCGAAGATTAAAGATCATGCCCGCAGCGACTGGATGGAGATTGAAAAGCAACGTGGAATTTCGGTGGCTACTTCGGTAATGGGGTTTAATTATAAAGACATAAAGATAAATCTTTTGGACACACCGGGTCATCAGGACTTTGCTGAAGACACCTATCGCACACTTACTGCGGTAGATAGTGTAATCTTAGTTATCGATTGTGTGAAGGGTGTGGAGTCGCAAACTGAAAAGCTGATGGAAGTTTGCCGCATGCGTAAGACACCGGTGCTTTGTTTTATAAATAAGCTTGATCGTGAAGGTCGAGATCCGTTTGATTTGCTCGATGAGATTGAAGAAAAACTTGGTATTAAAGTTCGCCCTTTGACGTGGCCAATTAGCATGGGTAAAACCTTTAAAGGAGTTTATAATCTCTACGATAAGAGTCTGAATTTATTTACACCAAGTAAAATTACCGTTCAGGAAAGTATTAATGTTAAAAATATCAACGACCCTGAGCTGGACACGTTGGTTGGTGAAAATTATGCAAAGCAACTTCGTGCCGATGTTGAATTAATAGAAGGAGTTTATTCTGAATTTGAACCTGAAGATTATTTGAGTGGCAATGTGGCTCCGGTTTTCTTTGGTAGCGCGGTTAATAACTTTGGAGTAAAAGAATTGCTGGATACATTTATTACGATTGCGCCAGCTCCCATTCCGCGCGAGACAACTGCGCGTATTGTAAAACCAGAAGAAGAAAAATTCTCCGGGTTTATTTTTAAGATTCATGCCAACATGGATCCTAAGCATAGAAACCGAATTGCTTTTTTGAGAGTTTGCTCAGGCAAGTTTGAGCGCGCTAC
>JBBSBG010000096.1:0-9644 GCA_038251495.1 Cytophagales bacterium | reverse complement strand
TAAAATTAGGAGAGCCAGTTAATTTTTACGTAACAGCTTCCTATCCCAAAACTTATCAGGTATTATTTCCTGATTCAACCTTTTCATTTGCTCCCTTCGAGTTTGTGAAAAAGAAATTTTATCAGACTAAAACAGTAGATGCCATCAGTTATGATAGTGTAATCTATACACTCGCAACGTATGAGATTGACAAGCTTCAAAGGCTTGCATTGCCCGTCTTTCAACTTCAGAAAAAAGATTGTTTAGAATTTTACACGCAAACCGATACTGTTTTTTTTAAGGAACTGGTTGGCCTTATTCCCGATTCATTAGCCATCAATCAACTGCCTTTAAAAACAAACACAGCCTATAACCAAGTGAGTTGGTTATTGAATTACCCGCTGTTACTAATCATTGGTGGTGTTTTACTGGTGCTATTGATTCTTGGCTGGGTAATTTTTGGAAAAAGAATCCGAAAATACTTTATCCTTAAAACCCTAATTCGCAGCCACGAGCAGTTTCTTAACCGATTCGATCAATCTGTTGAAAAACTTCAACACGCTTTTAATCCCGAGGTAGCTGAATCTTCTGTTACTATTTGGAAAAAATACATGGAGGATCTTTCGTCAAAGCCTTATACAAAATATACTTCGCGCGAAATTCGAGAAAAAGAAAGCAGTGAATTAGCTCACCCTCTCCGCTCAGTTGACCGCATGATTTATGGCCGTATGGCTCCCGAAACATTTGACTCGTTTAATCAGCTAAGGGAGTTTACAAAAAATCGATTCAATCAAAAACTGGAGGAAGTGAAGCATGGATGAGATCATCGACCTCTGGTATTCGTTGAGTTGGTTTTATCCTTCTACACTGCAAGGATTTACTTGGGAGAATATTTTATTTCTATACGGCATACTGGCTGTGCCACTTGTCTTTATCGCTCGATGGACCTTTCGCTATTTCTTTAATCAGAAGTTACCCGTTGCTCTGGTTAAAAGTGACCTTACAACTTCGCCTCTTACCTTCATCAGGTTTATTCCTGAGCTTTTACTGGCTATTGTGATGATCTTAATATTAGTTGCCTTAGCACGACCGCAGAAAACAAATGAGAAAGTAGAACAATGGACGGAAGGAATTGATATCATGTTGGCTGTTGATATTTCACAGTCAATGCAGATTGAGGATTTTCGCCCAAATCGATTAGAGGCAGCAAAAAATGTAGCCCGCGATTTTATTAAGGGACGGCTTCAAGACAGAATCGGCATCGTTGTTTTTTCTGGTGATGCGTTTTCACTGGCGCCACTCACTACAGATTATGATTTGCTCAATACTTATTTAAATGATATTAGTTTTGAAATGATTGAATCGCGCGGCACAGCTATTGGCTCTGCATTAGCCGTTGTAACTAATCGCATGCGCGAGTCCGAATCAAAGTCGAAAGTCTGTATTTTATTGAGTGATGGCGATAATACAGCTGGGAATATTGATCCAATTACCGCTGCTGAATTAGCCGCAGCCTATGACATAAAAATCTATACCATCATTGTAGGACAAGAGGGAATGGTTCCTTTTGGTAAAGATTATTTTGGCAGACCCAACATGGTTGAAAACACCATTGATGAAACAACCATGCGTAAAATTGCTAAGATTGGGTCAGGAGAATTTTTTAGGGTAGCCGATAACGAAGCACTAAAAAATGTATTCAACCGGATTGATCAATATGAAAAAGCTGAGATAAAAGAAACGCGTTTTAAGGACACTGCCGACTACTACTACATATACCTGCAATGGGCAGTAATCTTTTTTCTGCTCTGGTTACTACTTAAGTCAACCTTTCTGTCGAACGTGCTTCAGGATTAGTACTTTGAAACACATAGGAACATAGAACACATAGTTTATAAAACTGAACTTCCTATGTTCCTTATGTGCCTATGTTTATGAAAATTTCTAAAACGATCCCACCAGATAAATCAATCTTGCTCCAAAAACCATCAGGCAAACGCCTACAATAATATTCATAATCATCATCAGTCGCCTGGTGATCAATCGTCTGAGTTTATCCGCTAGGTAGGCTTTCAAAATATCAGTAGCCAGCACAGTCACTAATACCATACTAAAGAAAATAAAAAACTCGTATCCGCGCGAATAACCAAAGTCTAAAGACGCAACACTAATAGTGCCGATCCAAAAAATAAGAACCATCGGACTTAGTCCGTTAATAATAAATCCTTTAACAAAGTATCGATACATTTTTTTGCTCCCTTCTACCTCCAAGGCCGTTTGTATGTTCTTTCGGCTCTTGACAAAGAGATGATAAAGTCCAAACAAAATAAGGATGCCTCCACCTGCATAGGCCAGATACTGACGAAAGCCCGGCTCGTTTATAAATTGAACCAATCCAAAATAACAAATAGCTACATATAAAATATCACTTAGGGAAACACCTAGCGAAACAATTACTCCGTTCTTAAATCCACGCTCAACGCTTGTTTGAATAATTGTAAAGAAAACCGGGCCAATTAAAAAAGCTAAAACAATTCCCAGTTTAAAGCCATTGAAAATAATCTCCATGGTTAGGCGATGAACTTTATCCACTCCTCCAATTGAGTGCTCTTCATCACACGCGGAAATTTATTCTGACCGCCAACTTTTCCTTTTGTCTCCAACCAGCCATAAAATTTATGCAGCGGTAATACGTCAACTAAAACCTCTTTGAGTGCTGCGCTTCGTTCAACTGCATAATCATCATTAAGGGCTTTCAAATGAAAATCAATTCGTTCACTGATTTTTTTCGCATCAATATCTTTATCATCGCTGCCTATAAACCATTTATGAGCAAATAAGTTTTGATAGGGAATGCCCGCGACTGTAAACTCAGGAATGGTAATATTCATTTCGTCTGCAACCAATTCAATAGCCTTATTCATATTATCAACCGAAAGGTGCTCACCGCAAAGGCTAAGAAAATGTTTGGTTCGACCAGTAATTACTATTTCCAATTCTTCTTTCGATACAAACTTGATAACATCTCCTATTAGATAGCGCCACGCGCCTGCGCAGGTAGAAAGTAAAATTGCATACTCCTTACCTTCTTCCACCTCGCTAATCAGTAAAGTTTCAGCATTGGCTTTAATTTCCCCGGAAGGGGTAAAGTTTTTATCTTCAAAGGGCACGAACTCGTAGAAGATTCCATTGTTCAAAACCATACGCATTGACTTTTTCTTAGGCAAAGCCTGATAGGCGATAAATCCTTCGGATGCCAGATAAGTCTCGATGTAATAGATCGGTCGCCCTAATAATTTCTCGAAACCTTTCCGGTAAGGATCCATAGAAACACCGCCATGTACATAAATGAGCAGGTTCGGCCAAATTTCATGGATGTGTTCGACTTTATGATACTCAATAATTTTTGTAAGTAGGATTTGAATCCATGCCGGCACGCCAACCACAATGCCAATGTCCCATTCTTTTGCCTTGTGCACAATTTCATTAAGCTTGCTATCCCAATTTCGCGTTGACGCAATTTTTTTTCCGGGCTTATAAAAATGTTGAAACCAAAATGGAAGGCGTGCCGCTTGAATTCCGGTTAAATCTCCTTCAAAAAAACTTCCTTTCTTATTAAGGTGCGTGCTGCCGCCAATCATCAGAATACCCGCCTCAAAAACCTCGGGGGGCAGATCATATTTTGACAAACTCAGAATTTGCCGAACGCTGGTCTTCTGAATGGCTTTGGTCATCTCCTTCGTTACAGGAATGTGCTTCGAAGCCGCCTCCGAGGTTCCCGAACTCAAGGCGAAATATTTTATACGACCTGGCCAGCAAATATTTTTCGCTCCTTTGATAGACAAATGCCACCAGTCTTTATAAATCTTGTTGTAATCGTGGATAGGAATACTGCCTTTAAAGGCTGAATAGAAATCATTATTGCCTTTTCTAAAATGCGTAAGGATACTAGGAAAGCTATAGTATTTGCCAAATTCAGTCTGGCTAGCTGTTATCATAAGCTCTTTCAACTCCTTTTTCTGCAATTCAATAGGGGCAGTATATTCTTGTTCCAGGTTTTCCCTAAGTTTAATTCCTTTCTTTAGTAAGGTTCCAAGTATGGCCATAACTTTGTCGAGTTCTGAAAAATAAGGTATTGAACGTATGAAATTATTAAATGGAGATTAAAAATAACTTAAAAGGGGTTAAGGATACTGTGAGCGGCTCACATTGTCAACTTATTGCTGTAAGCAAGACACAACCTATTGAAATTATACAAGAAGCCTACGATGCGGGGCAGCGTCTTTTTGGAGAAAATAAGGCTCAGGAAATGGCATCCAAATATGCTGCTTTACCAAAAGATATTCAGTGGCATATGATTGGCCATTTACAAACCAACAAGGTAAAATACATTGCTCCGTTTGTCGATCTTATTCATTCCATCGATTCTTTAAAGTTGCTGACAGAAGTAGATAAGCAGGCGAAAAAAGTAAATCGCAAGATTAATTGTCTGCTACAAGTATATATAGCCCACGAAGAAACTAAGTTTGGCTTTGACTCTTCGGAAGTGATTGAGATAATAAATTCGAATTCCTTGAACGAGTTTTCAAACATTGAGATAAAAGGATTGATGGGCATGGCCACGTTTACGGAAGATCAGCAACAAATAAGAAAAGAATTTAATACACTTAGCGAACTCTTCGGAGAATTAAAAACACAATTGTTACCTGCTAATGTGCAAATGAAAGAACTTTCCATGGGTATGAGTTCAGATTATAAGATTGCCATTGAAGCTGGCAGCACCTTGGTGCGAGTGGGGACGGCAATTTTTGGAGCACGGAATTATAATTAAATATGATCAATTCAAAAAAGGTACTTCTTATCGCTTCCTTGTCGGGAATGCTGGCAGTTGGTTTGGGAGCCTTTGGCGCGCATGCACTTAAATCGCTGCTCCTTCAAAACAATCGGTGGGACACCTATGAGTTAGCGGTTCGCTACCACTTCTACCATACACTTGCTCTATTGGCTATTGCTATTTTTATGGATCGAGTAAGCACTCGATGGCTGAGTTATGCAGCCTTAAGCATGCTTGTTGGTATAGTTCTGTTTAGTGGCAGCCTTTACTTACTTGCTTTACTGAATGAAACCGCTTTTGCTATAGCTACTCCTTTCGGTGGGGGTTTCTTACTTGTTGGATGGGGTTTTCTATTTTACGCTGGATGGAAGAACGCTTAATTGGATAATTTCTTTTCCAATACGTTGGCAGTAATCATAACTTGGTTGGTGGTGCCTGTTGAATTGGAAATTACTGTTATTACTTTATTCTGTTTCCCAAATTTCCCTGAACTGTCAAAGGCAACTGTTATTTCACCTTGGCTACCAGGCGCTATCGCATCGCGACCCCAGCCTTTAGGTGTTGTGCAGCCGCAGGTTACTTCCACATTTGTTATTACTAGCGGAAGATTGCCGGTGTTAGTAAACTTAAACGTATGGTTCACTTTATCACCCTGATTAATATCACCAAAATCGAATGTGGATTTTTGCCAGGTGATGATTGCCCCTTTTGAGGGTTGATCATTTTGTGAGTAACCAATCCCCGTAAGGGCTAAAAAAATTAAAATTGGAATTAATCGCTTCATGAAAGAATTATTTTGATCAAAAAAATATTCCTTGTGTTAAAAGAACTGTCAAGGCACTATCTTTATTTTAAAATCCAGTTAAAATTTTAACGGTTATATGACCAATCTGGTTCGAAAAACTTTTGGAAATCAATTAAGAGTTAGGGTTTGCGGAATTTGTGTGGAAGCCGAAAAAATTTTGCTTATTAATCAATCAGGGTTGAGAGAAGGCGATTTTTGGTCGCCACCGGGTGGTGGACTTCAGCTTGGCGAATCCGCGGAAGCATGTTTAAAAAGGGAATTTTTAGAAGAAACCGGATTAATTATTGAAATAAGTGACTTTTTGTTTGCCTGTGAATTTATTAAACACCCACTTCATGCCATAGAATTGTACTTTCGAGTTTATTCAAAAGACGGAGCATTGAAAAAAGGAAATGATCCTGAATTGGGTGATAATCAGATTATTCAAGCCGTTAAATATTTTGATGAGAACGAAATACAGCAACTAAATGTCGATGAACTTCACGGCATTTTCGAAAAAGCAAAGAATCCGTTGAAAATAGTCGATTTAATGGGTTATTTTAAGTTATAATAGGTTGTTTTAAACGCTATAAAATATTTATAATTGCAAGCTAAACCTGTGACCAATGAACCTGACAAAAATTCTTACCGGTGTACTCCTTATAGCCAGCCTTTTTCTAGCCTATCAGCTTTATCGCAGTGTGCAAGGTACTATTGAAGAGCGTGAATCAATTTCCGGTACTGAGCTCGCCATTGTTGAAAAACTGAAGTTGATTCGCGAAGCTGAAATCGTTTTTCAGAGTGTAAATAAAAGATATACCTCAAATTGGGACTCGCTTGTCAATTTTATTAAATATGGTCAGGTACCAATTATTCAGCGTAGCGAAGAAATTACACAAAAGTCGTATGGTGTTGAAGAAGTAAAGGTGATTATTGATACAATAGGTTTTATTTCTGCTAAAGACAGGATTTTCAAGAAAAATTATAATGTGAATTCACCCGATGTAGGCACATTCATGGGCTTTAGGGTAAAAGTGGGTGATCGCGTTATTAAAAACCAAAAACCCTATGTTTTGCGTGTTTCTGAAAAAACAATTGAGCCGCCTATGCAGGATGAAGGTACTATCACAAAATTGGAATCAATAAATGTTGGTGTTCAAGTAAAAAAAGGACAGCAGTTGATGACGTTAACCAATTACATGTTTGATCCTGATATTGATTTAGCAACTATGGGCGAAGTACCTGGTAAATCAGGTCTTAAGTTCGATATTTTTGTTGGAATTGTTGAAAAGGGTGGCCTTAAAGTACAGGTGATCGAAGTGAAAGATCCTAAACCTGTTAATCCAATTCGTAAGGAGAGCAATGAAGCTAAAAACCGTAAACCGCTTCACTTCGGTTCACGCTTTGATATTACTACATCAGGCAATTGGGAATAACAAAATACTTTGCAATCTACTGCGCTAGGCTTTAAGCTTATAAAGAAGATCAGAGATGATCGTTTTGATGAAGAAAAACTTCATCAGTACGAACTGCTGATTCAACTTGGCGTAAGGGATCTTCAAATTGCAATTATTGATACGCAGGATAGCCGGCTGCTCTTTCTTGAAGACTATGTGCTTGGGGATTTGAGTTCTCATGAAGAAATGCTCACCCTATTTAAAAACCTGTTTGACTCGCACCAAGTGCTGCAAGCTGGGTTTTGGAAAGCGGTCTGGATTTCAATTAAGAATACCAAATTCGCTCAGGTTCCGGCATCGCTTTTCGTAAAAGAAGCCGCTGCAGAATATCTACAGTTTAATGCACAAATAGATTTATTAAAAGAGGCTGTAATTGATTGCGCAAATCTTCAACTAGATGCAGTAACCGTTTTTGCACTCCCTAAGGAAATGCATGAATGGTTCAAACTCATTTATAAGAATACCCAACTCCATATTGTGCACCAATCAACCTCTTTGATTGAAGGTGTGCTTGAGTATGCAGCTACACAAAATAGTAGCCCACTTTATATTTATGTGGATCGATTCAAACTGCACATTATGGCGGTGCGAAATGGAAAGCTTACCTACTACAACCAATTTTTGATAAAGCAGTTTTCTGATTACGTAAAGTATATCATGCTGGTGATGAAAGGGCTTTCTATGGATCAGAATTCCAGCGAGGTAATTTTATGGGGATATATCGGAAAAAACTCACCTCACTATCAGGAATTTGTTAAGTATGTGCGCAACGTAAACTTTGGGGCACGGCCATCATATTTGAAGTTTGGATATTTATTTGATGAAGTGCAAGAGCATCATTTTTTTGATCTCTACTCTATTCACCTTCTTCATTCATAACTATGAAGCGAATCGCTTTATTTCCAGGTTCGTTCGATCCTTTTACAAAAGGCCATGAGGACATTGTACTTCGCAGTCTTACGCTGTTTGATGAAGTTATTGTGGCAATAGGGTATAACAGCGGAAAGAGCCAACGTTATTTTCCCATTGAGTTTATGCTGGAAAAAATCAAAGAAACATTCTCCAAGCAACCCAGCGTTACTGTACTTACATTCTCTGAACTAACTGCCGAATTTGCCAGAAAAAAAGGTGCCCGGTATTTACTTAGGGGATTGCGCAACACAACCGACTTCGAATACGAGAACAGTATCACGCAAGTAAACCGACAATTGAACTCAGACTTGGAGTCGGTTTTTCTTATAACCTCACCTCAGTTTGCCTTTATAAGTTCTTCTATTATCAGGGAAGTGCATCGCTATCAGGGCGATGTTTCAGCTATGATTCCTTATAAATTGTAATCACGAAATCTGTTCCTTTTTTCTATAGTACTCTTCAAATACGAATCGAATTGATTTGTAAGAATTCTCGAGTGCGTGATATACTTCCTTTTGGGTCATCCAACGAAGCTCTTCAATATCTTCTTCAATAGCAGGTTTACTTTTTGAGTCGTCAATCAAATCCATTTTATACCAGCGTGTTTTTTTCAACATGCTGTTTTTATTCATTGTGTAGGTGTGCCATGTAGTACAAATCTTTTTACCCAATTTAACTTGTACACTACACTCCTCCGCTACCTCACGAAGGGCTGTTTGCTCATAGGTTTCACCAGACTCTTTCTTTCCTTTAGGCAAATCCCATTTCTTCATTCGGTAAATCATCAGGAATTTGTCTTTTTTTCGAATTAAACCACCAGCAGCTTTTACAACTTTAAACTTGGTCTTAAGAAAAAGTTTTATCGCGTCATAATCTTTTGCAGACACATTTAATGAAAAGAGATTCGTAGGCACTCTGGAGTTTATCAAGTCCAGAATCAAATCCATATCCTGAACGCTTACCTGGCGAATCCAAACATGATGGATAAGCTTGGCTTTTGTAATTTCTTCAGTTGAGGCATCAATTTCAAAATTGACATGGCCTGCGGGTGGTTCCTCATCCAAATGCAAGATTCGGACAGGAATGTCGTTTACAAATAAGTTCATGTCAACGGCAGAGATGATTTCACGTATGCAAAAACATCAATTATTTTCATTCAATCAACCCCATTCAGGTAATTTATCCCCCTGTTAAATCAGGTATCTAAAATTTGTTCGATTTTATCAAGATTGCCCCATTGCATGCGTTTCGATTCCTAATAAATTGCACCATGAGTCACATAAAAATACAAATAGACACAGCTGGCCCCGTAGCTTCCCGCCTTCTTGAAATAGGAGCAATCAAAATAAATTACAAACAACCTTTTACCTGGAGCTCGGGATGGAAATCTCCTATTTATTGTGATAATCGGCTAGCACTCTCCTACCCGCTAATCCGAACCTACATTAAAGAAAATTTAGGACGTGCCATTCGCCTTCACTATCCCGAAGTAGAATGTATTGCCGGAGTTGCCACAGCAGGGATTCCACAAGGTGCTTTGGTTGCCGATTTATTGGGTCTTCCTTTTGTTTACGTGCGACCGAAACCTAAAGAACATGGCATGGGAAATTTGATTGAAGGTAAAATAGATAAGAATGCTAAGGCTGTGCTGGTTGAAGACTTGATTTCGACAGGTGGC
>JBBSBG010000095.1:0-9670 GCA_038251495.1 Cytophagales bacterium | reverse complement strand
TTTATGAAGGACCAACCACTTTTAATGCTATGAAACCGAGACGTGGGGCAGCCAATCCTGATACTTCGCCTACCATTAGGCATTAGGCAATGATAAATTATCAGGTATAACGTGAACTTAAACTTCGCTAGTAAATGCAACTTATAGTGGTAAGTATTATTCTTAACAAGAAACTATTTGCTTGCTTATTGCTTATAGGTTTTTATACCGAAAGTCACGCTCAAAAGCAGTCTGTAATTATTTTTAATCCAACTACTTTAATTAGATATAAAGAAATTATCTCGATAACAAAAGCTGACTTAGGACAAGCAAATAATAGTTTATCACCTTCTATAAAAATGCACAACCAGTTTTTGGTTTTTCAAACGATTGATACCAATAATGATGGTATTTGGGATGAACTGTTGATAGAAGTAAGCCTAGCTGCAAATGCAAAAGATACACTTCATATCGATTGGTCATCAAAACCAGAAATGTCTTTCCCAAAACGTACTAATATTCAATTGAGCCTTCGGTCAGATACCGCAGTGCCATCAACAGAAATTAATCATACTGTACGCTACAGGGGCTTTGTGCAAAATATAGAGAAGCCCTTTTACCAAATGGAAGGTCCTGGTTTGGAAAATGATAAAGTAGCTTTTAGGAGTTTTTTTGATTATAGAAATGGCAAGGATATTTATGGAAAAATTGTAGATGTTCCGATTTTAGAAAAGGTTGGTGTGAGTGCAAGTTGGCACAGTTTACAACCTTGGGGCATGGATATTTTAAAGGTGGGCAACTCATTGGGCGCAGGTGCTTTAGCAGTAAAAGAAAACAACAAAATATATCGGTTGGGCGATGCTGATACCACTACTTTTCAAGTCCTATACGAAGGGCCATTGCAAGCCGCATTTAAATTAAGTTTTACAAATTGGGACGTAGCAAATGCAAATCAAAACGGTAGCGAAACAATAACTATTACTAATGGCAATTTTTATTATAAGAACGATGTATCTCTGGTTTTAAATAAATCTCAAAATTTGGTTACTGGTGTTGCCAATTTTATTGATGCCAAAGTGGTGTATAAAAAATATAATAGTCATTTTTCTTCCATTGCCACTTATGGAAAGCAGGCCGAAGGCTCGGATACCAATCTTGGGATGGCAATTGTGTTTTCAACAGAAGACCATGTGGAAAATAAAACAACAAG
This sequence comes from Cytophagales bacterium, assembly GCA_038251495.1. Taxonomy (GTDB): domain Bacteria; phylum Bacteroidota; class Bacteroidia; order Cytophagales; family Cyclobacteriaceae; genus ELB16-189. Next base: position 8,481 of record JBBSBG010000095.1, on the reverse strand, counting down.
TGAACCTTCAAACATCCCCAATACATCTTATGTTGTATTAAAACCACGTGATAAAACGGCAATTTATTTTTTTGCTTGTTGGGGGAACTCTGATCCCCGCTTTGCTACGCAACAAGGCTTTGAAAACTATGTGAAGCTGGCTGTTCAATCATTGTCTAATCCTATCAAAATAAGAATTATAAAATGATTATTAACAAAAATTGATTTATGGAAAGAAGAAGTTTTGCGGGCTTATTGCTCACGGTTACAACAGGTAGTTTGTTAACGCCTTTATTTGCAAAAAGCCAACATAATAATAATGGATTGTCGATTAATGAACCTTTTGAGGATAAAGGGTTGCCATCAACTTTGCCAGAAAATATCAAGCAATTAATTAAGAATGTTCAAAAACAAGAATACCAAAAAGTAAACACAGATTGGGATGGTACCATTCAAATAGAAGGCTTGCTTCGTTTTGCAAAACGTGGTTATAAAGATGGGCTTGAGTATGCCAATAAATGGTTTAACTACCATGTTGAGCATGACAACAAATTAACTGATGAAGAATACTACAAACAGTACGAGGGACCAAGGGCGAGAATACTACGTGAGGGACCTTTGGCATTTGTAATTTACTCGGCCAATTTAGGTGTTGCTTTTCCTGTGCATGAATTGTACAACCTCATAAAAACGGCAACTTCTAAACAAGTTTGTATAGATGTGGCAGATGCTATTTTGCATTATGCAGCCCGTGATAGGTTTGGCATGCTAGCACATGACGACTATAATTATATGGCTTTTGCAATTCCTGATACTGCTTATTGGGCAACCCGTTCAAATGCTATTGCGGCTTCATTAACTGTTAATAAAGGTGTAGCAGATGTGTATTGGAAACAATCGATTTATCAGTTAGATCAAGGCATCAAGTATTTCTTCGATAACGAAAAAGGTATTGTTCGTACAGGCTTGTTTAATGGTGAGCCTTCCACTACGTATTGGTGCCGTTCGCAAGGTTGGTTAATATGGGCCGTTAGTGGTTTGCTACGCTATTTGCCACAAACCCATCCTTACTTTAAAAAGGCTTCCGCCACAATGAAAATGATTGCAGATGGTGCAGTAAAATACCAAAGCAAAAGCGGTGGTTTTCATGTGTTGGTAAATGATGATTCCTCACCAGAAGAAGTAACAGGAATGGCCATGGTTTTGGCTTCTGTTAAAGAAGGCATGCGTAAAGGTTGGCTACCAAACAACTACAACGACTTCTGCAATAAAGGCTGGGATTACATCAAAAAAAGTGTGGATGGAGAAGGTAACCTGCATAATGTGTACACGGGTTGGGCGGTAACTGCTGAAGAAAATAAAGTAGAGCTGATGGACAAAAATTTCAGAGGCTTTGCAGTAGGTATCATCATTGTAGCTGCCGATGAAATGACAAGGGTGTAAATTATTTAAACGAACAGTTATGTTCTAGAATTTAGTTTTTAAAAAGAATTTCACGATTATAAATTATGCCCAAAAAAATTTTATCAATATCACATATTGAGGCTACTAAAATTGTTTCTGCTATTCTAGAAAAAGCAGGTAGTGATGGTGGCGAACCTGTAGCAGTTGCAGTAGTAGATTATGCTGGCCGTTTAACTGCCTTTACCGCGATGGACAATGGAATGCCTGCAGGTGTTAAACTTTCTCAATCAAAAGCATATTCTGCAATTATTGGTAAAAGAGATACCGCACAATGGGCATCTATCAAAAAAAATACTGAGTTCATAGACTTTGATATGCGTAACTGGACTGATGAAAATTTTACCTGTTTTACAGGTGGGGTGCTTATTTATCATGATCAACAAATAATTGGTGCCGTTGGAGTTAGTGGCAGAAAAGGGAAGCAAGATGATACAGATGTGTTAATGCAGGATAATGAACTAGCCGAATACGGAAGATCAGTTTTAAACTTTTAAGATATAGTAATGAATAAAAAATATTTACCGGGAACGGATATTGAATTATCCCCAATAACTTATGGTGCATTTGCAATTGGCGGTTGGTTTTGGGGCGGTGCCGATGAAGGCGATGCTATAAGAGCTATAGAAACTGCTTTAGATAATGGCGTTACAACAATTGATACGGCACCTGTATACGGTATGGGACATAGTGAAAATGTAGTAGGAAATACCATTAAGGGCAAACGTGATAAAGTACAATTGCTTACCAAATTTGGAATGCGTTGGGATACTACGTTGGGCGATTTTGCTTTTGAGTCTAATGACAACGATGGCAATCCTGTTAAGGTTTACAAGTTTAATGGCAGGCAAAGTGTTATTGAAGAATGTGACCGCAGCTTGAAGCGGTTACAAACCGATTATATTGACCTTTTGCAAATGCACTGGCCAGATAGCACTACACCAATTGAAGAAACAATGGAAGCCTTGCAGATACTAAAAGAGCAAGGAAAAATTAGGGCTGCTGGTGTTTGCAATTGCCCAGTTGATTTATTGGAACGAGCCTTACAAGTGATGCCATTGGCAACCAACCAAGTAGGGTACAGTATGGTAAATAGAGGTATTGAAAAAGAATTAGTGCCTTTTTGTTTGGAAAATGGGATTGGCATTTTACCACATACTTCGCTGCAAAAAGGATTATTGACAGGAAAAATTAAAATTGGTCATAAGTTCAACGAGGGGGATCATCGTTCAAATAACATCTATTTCAACCAACATAACCACCAGGAAATTATGAATCTATTGCAATCGATTCAGTTAATTGCGAGCGAAAGAAATATAAGCCTGGCTCAGCTTGCTATAAACTGGACGATGCAACAACCTGCCGTTACTTCAGTGTTGGTAGGGGCAAGAAATTCAGAACAAATGCTAGATAATGTAAAAGCTGCATCCTTTCTATTGTCACCTGAAGAATTGTCTACCATTGATGGTGCATTACAACAAATGGATTTAAAACTTTAAAAATTGAAACAGACAGTCAAAAATATTTCATTGATAACAGCAGCAGTAACTTTGCTTATTGCCATTATGTTTTTTATGCAAAGTAGTTACCTAAATGGTGGCTTGGCGCTCAGTGTTTTTTGGTTATTGTTGGCTATTGCATTTATGCAGATTGAACAACTGAAAAAATTTGCTTACACGATTATTATTTTAGGTGCAGTCACCATTTCCATGACCTACCCACAATACTTTACAACGTTGGGTGATTTTCAATTAAAAAAATTGATTGTGCCCTTGTTGCAGATCATCACTTTTGGTGTTGGTTGCACTATGGGTTGGCAAGATTTAAGGGGTGCTATTAAAATGCCTAGAGCAGTTTTTATAGGTCTTATGTGCCAATATACTATTATGCCAATAGTTGCTTTTGGTATTGCAAAAGCATTTGGGTTCACGCCAGAAATAGCTGCTGGTGTAGTTTTGGTGGGTTGTATGCCTGGTGGTCTGGCTAGCAATGTGATGGCTTTTATAGCTAAAGCTAACGTTGCCTTATCTGTTACCATTACTGCAGTTTCTACCTTACTAGCACCATTAATGACACCTTTATTGATGAAGTTATTAGGAGGTCAATTTGTGCCTATTGATTTTATGGATATGCTCTGGGAAATTTTGAAAATAGTTATCATACCTATTTTTATCGGCATATTTTTCAATCAATTTTTTCATAAGAAAGCTTTATGGATTGATAAAGTAATGCCCAAAATTTCTATGGCCGGTATTGCCTGTATTATAATTGTAATCACTGCTGCTGGGCGAGATAACTTAATAAGCATTGGTATGACTTTAGTTTTTGCTATGTTTTTACACATGGCAATTGGTTTTTTCCTAGGCTATTATGGTAGCCTTTTGTTTGGCTTATCTAAAATAAATGCCCGTACTGTGGCCATTGAAGTAGGAATGCAAAACGGAGGCTTAGCATCCGGCATTGCAGTGCAAATGGGCAAAATTGCTACAGTGGGTTTAGCACCTGCGGTAAATGGGCCAATCATGAACTCCACTTTTTCGTTAATAGCCACTTGGTGGGGCAGCAAACCTTTAGAGGACTTAAAAGAAGATAAACCGCTATTATTATAAACACCACTAAATTAAAAGCGAAATAAAAACATAAAGTGTTAACACAAAACTAAAATATGAAGACAATTTCTATTATATGTTTTTTATCAGTTGTAACGATGACTTCTTTTGCTCAAGAAACTTTGTGGCAAGGAAAAGGTCGCATAGCCATTAGTTGTGATGGAAACGAGCATGACCATGATGATTGGGGTGCAACGCCTTTATCGCTAGCTATTATTGCTGCAAAAGGTCTTCAATCAAAATTGAGTCTGTATATCTACGCAGATCATATTTGGGGGAGCAATCACGAACATCCGGGTTTTGGGGGTGTAACTCCTTACCAACAAATAAAAGAAAGTGCGGTTAAAGGTGGCAAAATGTTTGGCTTCAAAAACACAAAGTTTATTGCTGCTGTAGACAACCCAGAAGTTGCTTATAACGCATTGATAGAACAAATTAACCAGTCATCAGAAAACAATCCACTTTTTATTATAGAATCAGGTCCTGTTCATGTAATTGGGGAGGCATTAAACAGATCTGATGTTACAAAAAGAAAATATGTTACCATTATTACAACATTAAACAGCTGGAACGACTCTCATGCAGACAAGCCTTATCTTTCTTGGGAGAACCACAGTGGCTATACTTTAGATGAAATAAAGCAATTTGAAGGAAACTGCAACATTGTTGAGATTCAAAATCAAGCCCCTTATTTAGAAAGAAATTGGAAAGAGTACGAATGGTTACTTACCGCACCCGAAAGAAATAATCCTTATTATAAAAAGAACAGCTGGGAATGGTTATTTAACAAGCTTTGCTTAACTACCAAAAATAGAGGTGTGGATAGAGATTATTATTATGCAATGGATCCAACTGATGCGGGTAAGGTTATTTTTTTGTTAACGGGTATTCAAGAAACAAGCCCAAAGCTTTGCTACGACATCATGAGAAATCCTTTACAGAAATAGTTCGGATTTATTTATGCTCTTTTAAAAAAGACGAATCACTAATTATTCAAAACAATAGAATTTGAGTTCCCCTTTTGAGTCTCTCTAAACTTAAGGGCATCTCTAAAAACTCCGCCCACCCTTCTCTTTTGGAGAAGGGAAAGGGTTGAGGTGAAGAAAACAAAGGTTTTTAGAGATGCCCTTAATTACTTATTGGAAATAATTAATACCCATTATGAAAAAAATTAATTTAACCCTTACTGCATTCTTGCTTCTTGTATTCTCTGCATGTAAACTCGACACCATCGAAAAAATAGAATTCTTCATTGATTACCCAAATAGCTTTCATTCAGAACGGATCAATGCTAAAAATCCTGAAATTAAAAAAACAAGTCCGGTACTCCGCAAAAATATCATTTTTGAATCTCCAGCCGCTGAACCCGATTGGATTCTAACCGCCTATGCGCCAAAACCCGAAAGTATTGCCATCGGAAATTTTCCAGATTTGGCGGTAGATGCACAGGGTAACATTCATATTGTTTACAACCGCGGTGGACTAAAGTATAAACGATACCTGGCAAATTCGGGTACATGGACAAATGAATACGATGTTGGGTGTACATGCGAAAATCTAAATCGCTCAGATCCGGATATTGTTGTAGATAGTAAGGGAAATCCACATGTTTTTTGTGGTAAAGAATACGCTTATTTCGATGGTAAAAAATGGCATAAATCAATCCCGGGTGGAAACCGTGATACTGAATTAGCAATAGATGCCAATGATCGTTTGTACCTCATTTCCCGTGGCGGAAACAATGGCGGTCATATCGGATTAACTAGTAAAGCTAATGCAGAAGAGGAGTGGTTGGCATTAAATGATCCCGACAAAAAAAATAAAGGTTTTAATGATCATGTGTATCCGGATCTTTTTATTGGCAAAGATGGACAAATTCATATAGTACAAAGACATGGCCCTTCCGTTGAAGTAACGTATCGAAGATCAATAGATGGAGGTTCTACCTGGCCGTTGGAGGAAGCTGTTAGTAACGAAAGATCTGAGTCGCCACACATTGTAGTAGATGGTGCTGGCAATGTCTACATCGTTACAGGAAACGGTTCTGTATTTGAACGAAAAAAAGAAAAATGGAATTTCATCGGACGTAAATTATATTCCTCCAGCAGGATGCAACCTGAGTGGGGTATTGATGATCAGGATAATCTTTATCTCACTTGTTTTGGCGGGCGATATAATACACGGCATAAATCTGTTTGGATGGAGGAGCGCATTATTGACCCCATTACAAGTGGAAAACAAATTGGTTTTGTTGAAACTGCCGGACATAAAGATTTCTCTTATATAATATGGGAAGAAGGAATTGGTAATGCTGATGAAGGTTTAGGAGATGATGCCCGGATAGTAATAGGTATTCTATATCCGGATGGACGGATTGCCGGCTTCAATTAAGAAGGGTATCACTTTTTAAAAAGCGCTACCCGAAAATTTTAATAGATAATATTACTACCCTAGATTTGAATTCCCAACTATGAAAATCTCTTTTGGAATCTTGCTGATGATCAGCGCACTTTTAATGGCTTGTGGTTCTAGCAAACCTGTAGCAGAGTCAACATTGGATGTGACGAAAACAATGAATGTTGCTAAGGCCCATTTAGAAAATAGTTTACGTGAGCATACGGATAAAACTTTGTTTCCTCGCTCTACTAAATCTGACGGAAGTCTCAATGCTATTCCGGCACGCGATTGGACCAGCGGATTTTACCCCGGCAGCCTTTGGTATATGTATGACTACACCAAAGATAAAAGGTGGGCTGATTCAGCTGCAGCATGGACAGCAGGTTTGGAAAGTGAAAAGCTCAATACACACACGCATGACCTTGGGTTTATATTATATTGTTCTTTCGGAAATGGCTTGAGATTAACGGGTGATGCTGACTATCAAGCGATATTACTACAGGGTGCAAAGTCTTTATCATCACGCTTTAATCCAAAGACTGGTGTTATTCGATCTTGGGATCATGGCAAATGGCAATTTCCAGTGATTATTGATAACATGATGAATCTGGAGTTTTTATTCTGGGCAACAAAAGTAAGTGGCGATTCAAGCTTTTATAAAATTGCTGTTACGCATGCGAACACAACGATGAAGAATCATTTCAGAATGGATAATAGCAGTTATCACGTAGTGGATTATGATACAACCACAGGGAAGGTTTTGTCACGGGTAACGCATCAGGGTTATGCGGATGAATCTGCATGGGCACGGGGACAAGCTTGGGGATTGTATGGCTATACCGTGATGTACCGGGAAACCCAAGACAAAAAATATCTTGATCAGGCAGTAAAAATTGCCGCGTTTATGTTAGATCATCCCAATTTACCAAAAGATAAAGTTCCCTATTGGGATTATAACGATCCTGCAATTCCAACTACGCAACGGGATGCTTCAGCCGCTGCTATCATGGCTTCAGCATTACTTGAGTTATCGCAATATGTTAAAGCGAAGAATAATTATCTTGAATCTGCAAAAAGGATTCTAAAGTCTTTGGGCAGTAAAAATTACTTGGCAAAGCCTGGAGCCAATCAAAATTTTTTTCTGATGCATAGTGTTGGCCATAAACCAGCAAAATCTGAAATTGACGTTCCTATAATTTATGCCGACTACTATTATCTGGAAGCATTGCTCCGGTATGATCGGATGAGTCAAAAAAAATAAACAAATGCATGGATTGAAAATTTATGTGATATCATTGGCTTTTCTTGCTGCTTGTAAACCTGCCCTGGAGATCAAAAAAGTGCTGGTTAAAAATAACCTTGATTTTGATCGAGAAGAAGTGGTGACGGTAAAACTGTCCATACTTGGTGATCTTCCGGAAGGTTCAACCTGGATTGTGAAATCTGGTGGAGACATTTCACCTAGTCAGCTGATTGACGTAGATGGCAATTCCATAAAAGATGAATTACTTTTCTTAGCCAATATCAATGCCAATGAAGAAAAGATATTTGTAATTGAGTATACTAAGGAAGAAGTAAAATCTGAAGCAACCAATCGAACGCACTCGCGGTTTGTTCCGGAACGCATCGATGATTATGCCTGGGAAAATGATCGGGTAGCATTCCGTACCTATGGCCCTGAAGCACAGCGCCTCGTGGAGGTAAATGAAAAAGGCGGGACACTTTCCAGCGGAATGGACTGCTGGCTGAAACGTGTTGACTATCCCATCATAAATAAGTGGTATAAAAAATACGTTGATGGCGCTAGTTACCATAAAGATGATGGAGAAGGATATGATCCCTATCACGTAGGCGGTAGTCGCGGGTGCGGTGGAGTGGGTGTTTGGAAAAATGACTCACTCTATGTTTCTAAAAATTTTGTTACCTACAAAAAAATTATGGACGGCCCGGTTCGGAATATTTTTGAATTGACCTACGCTCCCTGGCAAGCGGATGGAACTACAGTGGAAGAAAAAAAGCGAATTACGATTGACCT
>JBBSBG010000094.1:0-9703 GCA_038251495.1 Cytophagales bacterium | reverse complement strand
ACAAGCCGAAGCTACTGCGAAAGAAAAAACGAAATCAAAAGAAAAGAAAACCTGGCAATTTGCCGCTACCAATGTTCGCGATTTTGCTTTTGCTTCATCACGCAAATTTATTTGGGATGCTATGGCCGTAAAATTGGCAACTACAACTCCTCTGGCAATGTCGTTCTATCCTAAAGAAGGAAATCCATTATGGGAAAGAGAATCAACACTCGCTGTAAAAAACACACTCGAAGTTTATTCAAAGTACACTGTTGATTATCCTTACCCGCAAGCTACTTCCGTGCATGCGGCTTCTATCGGTATGGAGTACCCAATGATCTGTTTCAACTTCGGCCGGCCTGCAAAGGATGGCACGTATACAGATCAAGTTAAACAACGAATGTTAGGTGTTGTAATCCACGAAGTAGGTCACAACTTTTTTCCAATGATCATTAATAACGATGAACGTGAGACAACCTGGATGGATGAAGGGGTTGATAGTTTTGTTCAGCTACTTACCGAGTTGGAACGCTATCCAGATCTTGATTGGAGTCGCGGCAGGCCAGCAGGCATAGTGCCTTATATGAAAGGCGATAAATCAATCATGCGTCCGCTTATGACAAGTGGTGAAGACGTAGTTCAGATCGGATCGGAGCAATATGCAAAAGCGGCAACAGCATTATTCATTTTAAGAGAGACTGTAATGGGGCCGGAATTATTTGATAAAGCATTTAAAGAATATGCTGAGCGTTGGGCTTTCAAACATCCGAAGCCGGCAGATTTTTTCCGCACCATGGAAGACGCTTCGGCTGTTGACTTAGATTGGTTTTGGAGAGGTTGGTTTTATGGAACCGACAATTGTGATATGTCTTTAGATGAAGTGAAGTGGTTTAAGGTGCGCAAAGATCAGACAACAGTTGAAAATAAAACTAAATCTGCAACCAAAGGGGATCTTGCGTCTGGTAAATCAGATGGTAGCAAGCCTTCAGATTTTAGCCAGGGGCCTCAATACTTTAGTGTATTGCCAACCGATAACCGTTTTTATGGCGAATTTCAAAATCGCTTAGATGACAAGGTCATAATTTCAAAAATGGAGAACAAAAATTTTTATGAATTAACACTCACTAATAAAGGTGGACTAGTAATGCCGGTTATTATTGAATGGACTTATAAAGACGGTAGCAAAGAGATAGAAAGATTACCAGCAGAAATTTGGCGACTTAACGAAACCAAAGTGACTAAGGTGTTTGCCAAGGACAAAGAAGTAGTGAATATTGTAATCGATCCATTAAAAGAAACTGCCGATATAAGTGTGGAGAATAATATCTTCCCAAAAGTAGTTGCCCCAAGTAAGTTTGATGAATTGAAGAAAAAGGGGAAATGATTGCCACAGATTCACTGATGAATGTAAGTTGATGTTTGCCTTTTTAGTTGAAACTATTGCAGAAAATTCTTACTTAGAATCTTTAGCGTTTTAATCTGTGAATCTGTGGCTTCCTTTCATAAAGAAACTGCCGATATAAGTGTGGAGAATAATATCTTCCCCAAAGTAGTTGCCCCCGGTAAGTTTGATGAATTAAAGAAAAAGGGGAAATGATTGCCACAGATTCACTGATGAATGCAAGTTGATGTTTGCCTTTTTAGTTGAAACTATTGCAGAAAATTCTTACTTAGAATCTTTAGCGTTTTAATCTGTGAATCTGTGGCTTCCTTTCATTTCTTTATTCTTAATTTTGAAATCCTTTAAAATCAGAAAAATAATTAGTTATGAATAAATTAGTAACACTCGCCTTTATCCTGTTTTCATTTGCGCTCGCAGCACAAGATTGGAAGGGGAAGTTTGAACAACTGGATCAATTACTGCCAACCCCTAATGAATATCGTTCAGGCTCCGGTGCTCCAGGCCCGAGTTATTGGCAACAGCAAGCCGACTATGTTATTAATGCCGAGTTGAATGATGAAAACCAAAGCATCAGTGGATCAGAAACCATTACATATCATAACAACTCACCCGATGTACTTAAATACTTTTGGCTTCAGCTTGATCAAAACATAAATGAAAAAGGGAATAGCACACTAAAGACGGCTAACAATTCGGTTATTGATTCTGTAACCGCAAAAACCTTTTCAGCCACACTAGGGCTTAATGATTTCGATGGCGGGTTTAAAATTAAATCAGTAAAAGATGCTTCGGGCAAACCGTTGTCATATACCATCAATCAAACGATGATGCGGGTTGATCTGCCAAAAGCATTAGCAGCAGGAGAAAAAATATCTTTCTCGGTAGAGTGGTCATTTAAAGTTAATGATCGCATGTTGAACGCTACACCGAACGATGGACGCAGTGGTATGGAATATTTTCCTGAAGATCGAAATTACTTATACATCATTGCGCAATGGTTTCCGCGCATGTGTGTGTATGATGATGTTGTAGGTTGGCAGAACAAACAATTTTTAGGTCAAGGCGAGTTCACCTTAACGTTTGGCAATTACGATGTTAATCTTACTCTGCCAGCAGATTTTGTTACAGGTGGAACCGGCATGGTGCAAAACCTGAAAGAAGTTTTAACTGAAGAACAATATGCTCGATTTGAAAAGGCTAAAACTACATTTGATAAACCCATAGTCATCTGCACACAAGCAGAGGCTGAAAAACGAGAGAAAACAAAATCCAAAGAAAAGAAGACCTGGAAGTTTAAAGCTGAGAATGTGCGCGACTTTGCCTTTGCTACTTCACGCAAATTTATTTGGGATGCTATGGCTGTAAAGATTGGCAACAGCACGCCACTAGCCATGTCTTATTACCCAAAGGAAGGAAATCCATTGTGGGAAAAGGAATCAACCATTGCAGTTAAAAACACAATCTCTACCTATTCAAAATACACGATTGATTATCCTTATCCGCAAGCCACTTCCGTTCATGCTGCATCTTTGGGTATGGAGTATCCGATGATCTGTTTCAACTTTGGAAGACCTGATAAAGATGGTACTTACTCTGATCGTTTGAAGTGGGGAATGATTGGTGTAATCATTCATGAAGTGGGGCACAACTTTTTTCCTATGATCATTAATAGTGACGAACGCCAAACAACCTGGATGGACGAAGGCGTAAATACATTTGTTCAATACCGCACTGAAGTTGAAAACTATCCTGACAAGCCAATTGGCAGAGGCCCCGCTGCCAACATTGTTCCATACATGAAAGGCAATGTAGATTTACAGCGTCCATTAATGGTTAACTCCGAATCTGTTGTGCGCTCTAATTTTGGAAACGAACAATATGCAAAGTGCGCTACGGCTCTTAATATTTTACGCGAAACCGTAATGGGTCCAGAACTTTTCGATCAGGCATTTAAAGAGTATGCACAACGTTGGGCATTTAAACATCCTAAGCCAGCAGACTTTTTCAGAACATTGGAAGATGCATCGGCAGTAGATCTGGATTGGTTTTGGAGAGGTTGGTTTTACACTACTGATAATTGCGATATGTCGTTGGATAATGTGAAGTGGTTTAAAGTGCGTAAAGATCAGGCAACCCTTGAAAACAAAACCAAGACAGCAACGAAAGGCGATCTTGCTTCGGGTAAAAATGGTGGTGATGGTAAGCCTGCTGATTTCAGTCAAGGCCCCGAATATTTTAGCGTGTTGCCAACAGACAAGCGCTTCTATGGTGAGTTTCAAAATCGCTTAGACGATAAAGCCGTGATTTCAAAAATGGAGAACAAGAACTTTTATGAAATTACATTAACCAACAAAGGCGGTTTAGTAATGCCAGTTATTATTGAATGGACTTATAAAGATGGGAGCAGGGAGATTGAAAGATTGCCTGCTGAAATCTGGCGCTTAGATGAAATGAAAGTGACGAAGGTTTTTGCAAAGGATAAAGAAGTTGTGAATGTTGTGATCGATCCTTTAAAAGAAACTGCAGACATAAGCATAGAAAACAATGTGTTTCCGAAGGTAACGCAACCTACTAAGTTCGATGAATTGAAAAAGAAAGGGAAGTAGGAGTTTTGCCATAAAAGGATCAGCAAAAAACTGAATTAAGTTGAAATTTGTACTTTTGAAAAAAGTTTAGCTATGTTAACAATCGCAGAATTAAAATCAGCACTTCTTCAACAAGTGGCAAATACCGAGGATCGAAAAGTTCTTCAAAAGATACAGACCTACGTTAAGCAAATATCAAAAAATGATAAAAGAATAGTTGGCTATAACTCTTCATTTAAACCGCTTACGGTAGAACAGTATCGCAAAGAAGTAAAAAAATCATTAGCACAATATAGGAGTGGGCGTGTGGTGAGTCAGGAAGAAATGGAAACTCCTTGAAGCGTAAGCAAGTTGTTATGGATGAGTTTCATACTAGGTTAGATTTTTCTGAGAAGTAATTGAGTTAACTATTGATAATTAGAATATGAAAAAAGTAGTATTTATTATTTTGTGGATTGGAATTCAGTTTTCAACGGAAGCTCAACAGAAATGGCAAGGAAAGTTTGAACAACTTGATCAGCAATTGCCAACCCCAAACAGTTATCGGTCAGCTTCGGGTGCACCTGGTGTAAACTACTGGCAACAGCGAGCCGATTATGATATTGACGTTGATCTTAACGAGGATACGCAGGTAATTACCGGAAAGGAAACGATTACCTATTATAATAATGCGCCAGAGGTTATGCGCTACGTGTGGTTACAACTTGATCAGAATAATCTTTCTGATGGAAACATGACTGACAAAACCGAAACCAATCGCGTTCGGGATTCTGTTCCGGTTAAGTATTTTCCGTTAGCTTCTGATTCGTATGGTTACGATGGCGGATTTAAAATTAAATCAGTAAAAGATGCTGCAACGGGTAATGATTTGAAGTTCATAATCAACTTTACCATGATGCGTGTGGATTTACCAACCACATTAAAGTCGGGCGAAAAATATAGTTTTAAAGTGGAGTGGAGTTATGTGGAGAAAGACCGGATGAAGTTTGGTGAACGTGGTGGCTATGAATTCTTTCCAGAAGATGGCAATGCACTTTATACAATTGCACAATGGTTTCCACGCATGTGCGTGTTCGATGATTATGAAGGCTGGCAAAACAAACAGTTTTTAGGACAAGGTGAATTTGCTCTGGTATTTGGAAATTATCGGGTGCGTATTACTGTACCAAGCGACCATATTGTTGGAGCAAGTGGTATGCTGCAAAACCCCAAAAATGTGTTGACCAAGCAACAGATTGAACGCTTTGAAAAAGCAAAGAAAACATTTGATGCGCCCGTGTTTATTGTAACGGAGGATGAAGCTAAGAAGGCAGAAAAAACAAAATCAAAGAAAAGGAGCACGTGGGATTTTTATGCAGAGAATGTACGCGACTTTGCGTTTGCAACCTCTCGCAAGTTTATTTGGGATGCGATGGCCGTAAAGACGGGGGATAAAACTCCATTGGCTCAATCACTATATCCGAAAGAAGGCAATCCGCTTTGGGCGAAAGAATCTACGATGGCTATTAAGAATACACTCGAAGTTTATTCGGAAAGAACATTTGACTATCCATACCCAACGGCTTACTCAGTTCATACAGCCAATCAGGGAATGGAATACCCCATGATTTGTTTTAATGGCGGCCGACCTAAAGCCGATGGCACATTTTCTCAGCGCACGTATGAAGGCATGGTGGGTGTAATTATTCATGAAGTGGGTCATAACTTTTTTCCAATGATTGTAAACTCAGACGAACGTCAGTGGAGTTGGATGGATGAAGGGTTGAATTCATTTTTAGAAAGAGAAACCAAACGCGTGCGCTACCCGGATGTGAATATCAACTGGGGTTCACCAAAAGGATTAGCAGGTTATATGCGTGGCGATAAAAATATGATGCGCCCAATCATGTGGCAATCGGATGATATACCCGGTGCAGACTTCGGAGCCAATGCATATGGTAAGCCAGCCGCAGCTCTTACGCTGTTGCGCGAAACAGTGATGGGGCCTGAATTGTTTGACAAAGCATTTAAAGAGTATGCTCTGCGTTGGGCATTCAAACATCCTAAGCCTGCTGATTTCTTCCGCACCATGGAAGATGCATCGGCTGTTGATTTAGATTGGTTTTGGAGAGGTTGGTTTTATACTGTTGATAATGTAGACGTAGAAGTGGATGATGTAAAATGGTTTAAAGTAAAAGCGGAAACGAAAGACCTTGAGAATAAAAATGTAAAAACGAAGAAAGGCGATCTTGCTGCTGGTAACTCGAAAGGAAAGGCGACAGACTTTAGTGGTGGGCCACAGGAATTTACAATGATCAACACACCCGATAATGCCTATGGTGAGTTCCGTAATAAGTTAGATGATGGTGCTGTGCGCAAGCAATTGGAGAATAAAAATATTTACGAGGTAACATTAAAAAATAATGGTGGCCTGGTAACTCCTGTTATTATAGAGTGGACGTTTAAAGATGGCAGCCGTGAAATTGAAAAATTGCCTGCTGAAATCTGGCGCTTGAATGAAACTGAAGTAAAAAAAGTTTTTGTTAAGGAGAAAGAAGTGGTGGGCATGGTGATTGACCCAACGGGTGAAACAGGGGAAGTAAACACGAGTGACAATGTGTTTCCTAAAAAGGTAACGCAAAATAAATTTGATCAGTTGAAGAAGAATTAACAGGGATGCATGCCGCTGGATACTAGTCGCTGGAAATCTAGTGACTGGTATCTGGTAACCATCAAATAATAAGATCAAACAAAATCATTTCAAAACTTACGAATCCGCCAACGTAAACTCGGACAGTTTCAAAATTTTTGCGCCTTGGACTGCCGACTGAACCGCATTTGGATAAGATGCTTTTTTTAAACTATTATAGGCACAAGTAGCTTTCGCAATTACCGGCACTATTTCTTAACCAAGTCACGATAACCAATCAGTTCGACCCCTTTTGCTTTGAGGGCAGCTTTTACTTTGTCACTGGTAAGTAAATCGGTTACACCTTGTCGGTCGGAAGCTACATTTTCGTAACCGATGTGATGTACGGCTCTTAGTTCCTCTCCATCTAATCCCGGATGATCAACAAACCAATATGTTTTTCCCGCTTCAAGTTTGTTGATCGATTTAATAAAACTTTGAATTTTTTCTTCAGAAGTTTTTGAAGCACCATCATATCTAACAGAGATCACCGAGTAATCGGACAAGTCAATATCTATCTTATACTCTTTAGCCAGTTTTTTTGTAAGCACTTTAACTTCATCGGTCATATTTGCACAACCCATGTGAGCTGATAAGTGACTGACCTGCGGAATTAACTTCAATGCCATTTCAATCTGGGCACGAAATTCTTTTTCCACTTCTTCAATCTTCCATTTGTTTTCTAAGATGGCTTGATTAGGATAATTTTTGTTTGGATGCACCATCGGAAAGAAATATCCATTTGCATCCGTCAGGCTTGGACAATTTGTAAGCGGGCGCCATTTAATATTATCCCATTCGCTGGTAAGCGCCAGATGAATACCCACATCAACATTAGGAACTTGCTTTAACAGACTTACTGCTTCCGGAAACCAAGGTGAAGGCACAATAACTTCAATGGATGTTTCGATTCCTTCTTTGTAGCATTTGATTAAGGCCTCGTTACCTGAATGCGTATAGCCCATGTCATCGCCACGGATAATTAAGCGCGTTGGTTTTTGTTGGGCAATTCCTTCTAAAGTAAATAGTGTGAGAGCAAGCGCAATAAATAGATTTTTCATTGGCGGACCTTATTTTGTAATGTCAAATGGAAAATTAGTGATGTTAAAGTTAATGAAATTGGTCCAGCAGAAATTCCTGTAACAATCACATTTCCATATTCAGTGATATTTAGTCCTGTTAGAAACCATACAATTCCGGTTAGCGAAAACCATCTCCTTGGCAGATAGGTTAATGGTAAGACAATAGCAGGGTGTGAAAATGTAAAGGGCAATTCCTGCACGTTCAGTTATCTACCTTGGTAAGTAAGGCGTCTGACCGCTTGAAGCCTCGGCAATTAGCGGTCTGACGCCTATTCAAGTTAACTCAATTCTTTTTCTTAGCCGGAGTTGAAAACGGAGGTGGTGTTACTTTCACTTTTCCTTCTTTCTCAAGTAACAAAAGTGTTTCCTTCACGGCACGTTCTAATTGAGGATCAATTCCTTTTTCCAACGAAGCTGCATCTTGTCGCACTTCAATATCCGGAGGCACGCCTTCATTTTCGGCAACCCACTTATTGTTGATAGGATCAAACACGGCATTGTCGGGCGCAGTAAGTGCACCGCCATCAACTAACGAATAATGCACAGATGATTTAACAAGTCCACCCCATGTGCGTGTGCCAATCAGTGGCCCAACTTTTTGCTGACGGAATACCCATGGAAAGAAATCGCCCCCGGAGCCGGCCATTTCATTAATTAATAAAACTTTAGGCCCTAAAATTCCGGCCGGCAAACGACCGGGAACTCCATTCGGAACTTCATTGGTTAACGAGGCGCGCAACCTGCGCACCATTAAGTCAACCATGTAATCATCTAAAAGTCCACCGCCATTAAAGCGCTCGTCAATCACAGCACCTTCTTTATCTTGTTGTGCAAAATAATAGCGATTGAAAGAAACAAAACCGGGACCACCTGTATTCGGCACCCACACGTAAGCAAGTCGGCCACCCGAAAGTTTATCAACTAATCTTCGGTTGTCTTCCACCCACGCCCGCTGACGTAAATTAATTTCATCACCAATAGGCGTTACTATTTCTTTCCACGATCCTGCGAAGTCAGCAGCTTTATTTATGTGTAGCACGGTTTGTTTGTCGATAGTGCCGTCTAAAAATTTAAATGGGTCGTCTGCAGTGGTAAGCTCTTTACCATTGATACCCACTAAGTAATATCCTTCCTGAATTTTTAACCCCGGCCGTTCAAGTGGACTGGATAATTCTGGGTTCCAGCTTTCAGTGGTGAAAATTCGATTGATCTTCCAATATTTATTTTCTGCAACTAAGTCGGCACCTAAAAGACCCACGCGTGATTTTTCTACTTCCGGAAAATCGCCACCAAAAACAAAACTATGGCCAACCGATAGTTCACCATTTACCTGATCTAAAATATAACTTAAGTCTGCACGGTGTTTAATAAACGGAACAAGTGGCGCATAGCGTGCATGCACTTCATTCCAATCGCGGCCATGCATATTGGGGTCATAAAAGTAATCGCGCTCGTAACGCCATGCTTCTTCAAAAATTTGCTTCCACTCTTGTTCTCTGTCAAGCAGGATACTTAGTTTTACATCCAGCGACTTATCATCTTTTCCAGTAGCCGCACTTACTACTTTCCAATTGCTTCCCATTCGCACAAGCATTTTATTGCCATCGGCTGAAACAGCTACCTGACTTACGCCTGTCAAGAATTCTTTTACCTCGCGCTCTTTTAATGTAAATTTTTGAAGTGTAAGGCCACTACCTTTTGGCACGCGTTCGGCAACGAAAACACTTCCGCTCAAGGCACTTTTTGTAAACTGATAATTTGCTTTTGGAATGGGCAAGGCAAGTATTCTGCGCTCAATACCTTTAAAGTCAATGACAACGGGCTCAACTTTTTTCGTTTCTTCTGGTTTAGCGTCTTTATCTTTCTTCGAATCAGTTTTCTTTTTGTCTTTATCCTTGTCGGAATCTTTTGCAGCGGCCTTTTCTTCTTCAACTGTTTCTTCATCGCTGCGCGGAATAAAAGGTGAAGGATCCTCATTGCGTAAGTT
>JBBSBG010000093.1:0-9715 GCA_038251495.1 Cytophagales bacterium | reverse complement strand
TATTACTGCCTGCACACCTAATAAGAAAAATGACTCTGGGAAAATTGAACTAGAGGATATTTCTTTAACTGATCTATCCGGAAAATCGATTGACTTATCACAATATAAAGGGAAGACTGTCTTCATTAATTTTTGGGCTACCTGGTGCCGCCCGTGCCTTCAGGAAATGCCAACCATTGCCATTGCACAGGATAAATTGAAAGCTGAGCCGGTTGTTTTTCTTTTTGCTTCTAACGAAAGTTTGGATCAAATTAATAAATTCAAGCAGAAACAAACTTTCGAATTTCAATATGTTCATTTAGCCAACATGGAAGCATTGGGAATTCAGGCGTTGCCGACAACATTCATTTTTGATGCCGAAGGAAATCTGAAGTTCACAGAAGCCGGATATCGCAACTGGAGTGATAATGCAAGCCTTAAACTAATCACAGATATTAATAAGACTCAATGAAAAATATTTTCTTATTCTCAATCTTACTTTCAGCTTGTACTTCAGCAAATGAATCGACTCCGGTTACTAAATCACTTGAATCTCCAACTCAAGGCTCAAGTGCTGAGCCGTTTTTATTTACCGATAGTAACGATCAGGTTTTTCTTTCATGGATTGAAAAACAAGACACAATAAATCACTTTAAGTTTTCACGATTAGAAAATGATCAGTGGGCCGAACCTACTACGATAGCTTCTGGCAGTTCATGGTTTGTAAACTGGGCTGATTATCCAATGATGGCAGTAAATAATCAAAACTATTTAGCTCATTACTTAACCCGCAGCGGTACTGGTACCTATGCCTATGATGTGGCAATGGTTTCCTCTTTAAAAGGAGATGAGTGGAGCAAACCTTTTTTACTTAACACGGATAATAAAGAAGCTGAGCATGGATTTGTAACCATGCTACCTTACGGTGATAATTTCTTTGTTACCTGGCTTGATGGAAGGAACACCGTTATAGAAGGGATGGAAGGGGATCATCATGACGGTCATCAGGGCGCAATGAGTTTACGAGCAGCTGTTATAGACGTAAACGGTAACCGGCTCAATGAATGGGAGCTTGATAATAAAACTTGTGATTGTTGTCAAACTACTGCTGTCATTACTTCCAACGGACCTGTAGTTGTATATCGCGATCGCTCTGATGATGAAATTCGTGACATGTCCATAGTTCGTTTGGTGAATAATGAATGGACAAAGCCAACACCTGTGTACAAGGATCAATGGAAAATTGCTGGTTGTCCGGTTAACGGACCAAGAATTTCTGGTATTAAAAATAATCTGGTGGTAGCCTGGTTTTCGGCAGCTAATGATACAGCTCGCGTAAATGTTTCATTCTCATCCAATGGTGGCGAGTCATTTAGTAAACCCGTTCGCATTGATGAAGGTGAAACAATTGGTCGGGTTGATATTGCCATGTTGGACGGTGACAGAGCCATGGTGAGTTGGATGGAAGGCTCGAAAATTAATGCAAGGATTGTAAACAAAGATGGAAAGTTGGGCAATCCCATTGAAGTGGCTAATTCTTCTGGCGCACGATCAAGTGGGTTTCCGCAGATGACAAAGACTGGGGAAAAATTGATCTTCGCCTGGACGAATGATCAAGAGAAGAATATTAAGATTAGTTCAATTTCAATCTCAAAATTATGATAATATGATACGAGCTATCTTTAGTTTACTTTTCATTAGCCTACTTGGTTGTTCTCCCCAAGAATCTGGAAAAGAAAAGCCAACGGCTACTGTGCCTTTACCCGTTGTAGAATCCGGCATTGAAATTCTTGCTCAATCTAAATCCGACACTTTGAAAGGTAGTTTAAAGGCAATGGCGAAGGGAAGAATTGGAACAACACAATTTCAAATCGATTATTACTCCCCAGCGGTGCGGGATAGAATAGTTTGGGGCGGCCTTGTTCCATATGACAAAGTGTGGGTGGCTGGCGCACACATGGCAACCAGCATTGAATTTGATAAAGAATTAATGATTTCTAATATATCTATTCCAGCTGGTAAATATGCTTTGTTTGCTATTCCTGGTAAAACCGAATGGACGGTAATTATAAACAAGAATTGGAAGCAACACTTAGCCGATAATTACGATCCGAAAGAAGACTTAGTTAGAGTAAATGCTAAAGCAGAGGTACAAGAGTTGAATCAGGAGAGATTGCGCTACACGATTGAGTCGACAGGCGTCAACCAAGGCAAAATAAATTTTGAATGGGAAAAGATAAAGATTTCAATGCCTGTCAGGATCGATAATTAGAGTTCACAACTTAAAGTTTTTGTACTTTGATTTTTGATGTCGTTATTTATTAGTAATTAACGATGTCATGTCACATTCGGATAAAAATAAAATCGGAATCTGGACAACTACTTCTCTGGTAGTTGGAAATATGATTGCTTCGGGTGTGTTTATGCTGCCGGCAACTTTAGCAGTTTATGGTGGCATTAGTTTAATAGGTTGGTTGATTTCCGGAGCTGGTGCATTGTGTCTCGCCCTTGTGTATTGCTGGCTTAGCAAACTTAGACCCAATGCCGTAGGTGGTCCGTACGCTTACACACGCGATGGTATGGGCGAGTTTGCGGGGTTCCTTGTGGCTTGGGGATATTGGATTTCGGTTTGGTGTACCAATGCAGCAATTGCCGTTGGCTTTGTAAGCTACTTAACCATCTTCATTCCGGCATTAGGTAGCAATCCTTTTTTGTCAGTTGGCACAGGACTGAGTGCAATCTGGTTTCTAACCTGGATAAATACAAAAGGAATTAAAGAGGCGGGCATTGTTCAGGTGATAACAACTATTTTAAAAATAGTACCCTTGTTAGTGATCACCATCGGTGGACTTTTTTATCTTAACATGGATCACTTCATTCCATTCAACGTAAGTTCAGAATCTAATCTATCTGTAATTACCAGTGCCACTACACTTACACTCTTTGCTTTTTTAGGATTAGAAAGCGCCACTATTCCTTCCGGGAATATTAAAGATCCTGAAAAGACAATTCCGCGTGCTACCATTATGGGTACTTTAATAACTACTGCTATTTATTTTTTAGGTACGGTTGCTGTGATGGGCTTAATTCCACCAGCCGAACTTCATCTTTCGCAAGCACCTTTTGCCGATGCGGCAGCTTCCATCTGGGGCGAATGGGCAAGATATCTGGTGGCCGGTGGTGCAGTCATTTCCACTTTTGGCGCATTGAATGGTTGGATCTTGATTCAAGGTCAAATGCCGTATGCAGCTGCACGCGACAAAATATTTCCTGCTGTATTTGCGAAAGAAAGCAAAAATGGAACGCCTGTTATGGGAATAATAATTTCAAGCGTTTTGATTTCTATTCTCATGAGTATGAACTTTACCAGAAGCCTGGCCGATACATTTACATTCATGATCCTGTTAACCACACTAACGGTATTATTACCATATCTATTCTCAATAATTTCTTTAGTGATGCTTGAGCATAAGCAAAAAAGTTTAACAAGTTTTAAACTTATAATTTCAATTCTGGCATTTATATATTCCATGTGGGCGATTATCGGGTCGGGTGAGGAGATTGTTTATTGGGGATTTATTTTACTGATGGCAGGCCTGCCATTTTATGCATGGGTTCAAATGAAAAGAAAAACAACGTCATGAAAACAACCTGTCATTCCGAATATGGTTCGCTTAAATCGGTCTTTATTAAAAAACCGGAAACTGCTTTCGTAAATGAGTTGCAAGTAAGCAATCAATGGAGAGAGTTAAATTTTCTTGATAAGCCTGATTTTCAAAAGTCAATAGGTGAGTATGTTGAGTTTGAAAAGATTTTAAGCAGGAGCGGGGCACACATTTCATACTTGCCGTTGAATTCAGATGTTACCATGGATTCTATTTATTGTCGGGATGCTTCCATAGCTACTGATTTTGGAATGATTATCTGTAACATGGGAAAAGCGCAAAGGAAAAATGAACCTCAAGCAGAACGAATTGTCTTTGAACATAATAAGATTAAAATTTTAGGCGAGATAAAACCACCCGGTACGTTAGAGGGTGGAGATGTAGCATGGATTGATTCTAAAACACTTGCAGTTGGGCACACCTATCGCACAAATCAAAGTGGTATAACTCAACTTAAAAATTTGTTAGAGCCATTAGGTATTGATGTTTTAATCGCATCGATGCCACACTATAAAGGTCCAGCCGATGTTTTTCATTTAATGTCGGTATTAAGTCCGGTTGATAAAGATTTAGCAGTAGTTTACTCACCCCTCATGCCCATTTCATTTCGGAATACATTACTAGAGCGAGGATTTTCATTGGTGGAAGTGCCTGATTCGGAATGGGATTCAATGGGTTGTAATGTTCTTGCTATTGCACCACGCGAAGTGATTATGGTAAAAGGTAATCCAGTAACAAAACAAAGATTACTCGAAGCCGGTTGTATAGTACATGAATATGAAGGGCATGAAATAAGTGTAAAAGGTGGGGGCGGCCCAACCTGTTTAACCCGACCGATAGAACGTTATCTTTAGAAGTTATCAATCATGAATTTCAAAAAACAAATGTGATTAGGTTTTTGAATCTTGAGTTTTAAATTTCGAATTAATTATGGATTTCTTTTTAAATTTTTTTGATGTGATGCCCTTCTGGCAAAGAGGTACATGGGTTTTGTTTTGTTTAACTTTTTTCTGGTTGCTCGAAGGTGGCATACCCTTGTTTTTGTTTAGTTATAAAAAATGGAAACATGCCGGGGTGAATTTTGCATTTTTGGGTTCCACGCTAATTATCAATACGCTTTTTGGAATTGCAACACTGGGTGTTTTTCGTTGGATTGAAACCAATCAATTCGGAATCTTATATCTGTTTGATATACCAGTCTGGCTGGGTTTTTTATTGAGTATGTTAGTCTTTGATCTGGTAGCCCAATACATGGCGCACTACATGCTTCATCGTGTCAAGTTGTTGTGGCGATTTCATATGGTACATCATGCCGATACTCATGTGGACGCTACCACCGGGCCTCGTTTGCATCCGGGTGATTTTATTTTGCGCGAGACGCTATCATTGGTAGTGGTAGTGATTATGGGCGCCCCATTGGCCTACTATTTATTTTATCGTTTTTGCACGATCTTCTTTACCTACTTCACACACGCTAATATTTCTCTTCCGATGTGGATTGACAAACCGTTGAGCTATATTTTCATTACCCCTAACGTCCATAAGTTTCATCACCACTTTGAGCGCCCCTGGACGGATACAAACTTTGGAAATATTTTTTCTGTTTGGGATCGCATCTTTGGTACGTTTGTGTACGATGATCCAAAGAAAATAAAGTACGGGCTTGATGTGCTTGATCCAAAGAAGGATGAGAACGTTGGATATCAATTTGGCCTTCCCTTTAATAAGTCTGTAAAAACAGATTACTAGAAATTCTTAAAAATCCGCCTCCTGTCACCAAAGATTATTACTTTTGTAGTAAGTGTACTTACTATAGTTATGTCTAAAACTGGATTTAAGGCTGCTCTTCATATATTTTCATTAATACTATTGGGGGTTAATTTTGCATTTTCTCAAGCCAGTCTCGTTTCGGGTTCGGTTACCACCTCTAAAACAGCCTATACGGTTGGTGCCGGAAATAATCGTTTGATAGTTGTGGCAGTATCGCAAGACAGAAACCCTATAGGTACTGTAACTGGTATTACCTGGGGCGGTCAGCCACTAGCGTTGGCGCAGGCACAATCTAGTAGCACTTTACTTCAAGCAGAGATTTGGTATTTAAATGAAACTGGTATTTCTGCTGCCAGGGGTAGTTGTAGTTATAATTTTGTTGTTAGTTGGTCAGTTGGGCCAACCGATGAGGCATTCACCGCACTTACCCTTCAGGATGTAGATCAAACTACGCCTTTTGCTTCAGGAAGTGGCGCGCAGAGTGGTAATGCAGCTACTCGCAACACAGGCAACATGGCTGCGGGTGTTGATGATATTGCAGTTTATGCAGCTGTCTCTGATCAAAGTAGAACTCATGCACCTCCGGGTACCTATATTGAACAAAGTGAACAAATAATCAATACCACAACAACTTTGGCTATTTCAACAAGACAGATTACAACAGCCGGAAATCAAAACCCCACCGCTACCTGGACCGGTGGTAATTCAAGGCTTATCTCAGTTGGTGCGGTTTTTAATGGAGTTGCTGCAACTTCTGTAAGAACTTTTTATTCGTTTGCTACAGGAGCCTGGGATGCAAATACTTCGTGGTCGTTTAGTGCAGATGGATCAAGTGGAGCAGTGCCTGCAGGCGTTTGGCCACGGAGAGAAGATCATGTTGTTATTCGCACAGGGCATACCATTACTGTGAATGCTACCGATGATAATAAAATCTGTGGCCTGTCGCCAGACGGATTAGCATTAGGCAACGTAGGTCCATTTATTTCCTCCAATGTTTCAATGTTTTACCAGACCGGAGATATTACTATTGCCGGAACATTAACCGTTACCGGTGTTGAAATGATGATCTCAGGATACACCCATGTGCTTGCTGCCGGAGCTTTCAATTTGAGTTCATATCTGGTTAATGTTGGATACCTGGAGGCGGATGCAGCGTCTACATTAAGTACACTCGATGATTTTGTAATAACGGGAAACAGTATTACAATAATTAATACGAATTCAACGTCTGCCGATGATATTATTATTGATCACACAAATGCTACACTTTGTGGCGCTGGCACTGCCACGTTGCAGAATGGCGCTGGAAGTGTAATCACTTATACCAACTCGGCTACTGTTAATCAAATTTGCACCTCGTTTACAATTAATTGTACGGGCGGTGGATGCACTGGATTTCCCGTTGTAGGAACCAATCCCACAATAATCGGAAACACAGGTCCTGGCGGGGTAGGAAATCAAAACACCAATAAGCTGTGGCTTATGGCCAATAATGGAACATTCTCAGACCTTGGAGTTACAGCGGCTGTCAATAATGCTGCTGTAAGGCAATGGAATGACCAATCTGGAAACGGTAGTAATGCATTGCAAAATACAATCGGTAATAGGCCGATTTATAGGACAGCTCAGGATAATAATCTACCGGCCCTTCAATTTACAGGCGATCTTTTTATAGATGGCCCGGCTCTTGGAATATCAGGCACGAGCAGCGCTACTTATTTTATTGCCTTTCGAGATACACAAACTGCACTGGGAGGATTTAATGATGGTGCCGGAGATTTTATTCTTGATAGAACTACAGCAACCAATGGTTTAATGTCTTTGAAGCCAGTTACCGGTAGTTTTTATGGATATCAAAAGAGAGATGATGGTGGAGGTGGCCTCGGTGGAGTTAGCACAACAACTACCATTAATACAAATAGCAAATGGATTGAAATGGCACACAGTAAGGGAGTTAGTTATAGTATCTATTACAATGGCGCCCAGCAAGGTACAACGGGTGATTCTGACGGTAACTTAACACCTCCTAATCTAAGAATTGGGCGGCACGCCACTACAACCAACGGTGGACTTCGAGGTTTTATTAATGAGCTTATTGCTTACTCCAGTGTGGTGAATAATGCTCAACGAATTTTGATCAATAATTATATTTCAGCTAAATATAACATTACCCTTTCTGTAAATGATGTTTACACGATGGATGATCCGGCTAACGGTAATTTCGATTTCGAAGTAGCAGGAATTGGTCAGGCGAGTGATGGATCGAATCACAAAGATGCAAGAGGCAATAGTGCAGTGCGGATGTGGAATCCAAATAATTTGACGAACAACGAATTTTTAATGTGGGGGCATAACGGGTTGAATTTTTCGGGTGGTAATGCAGATGTCGATAATACAATTATACAGGAGCGCCTTAATCGCGTGTGGCGCGTAAGCGAATCAGGAGATGTGGGTACAATATCAATTTCCGTTAATGTAAGTTCAACCTTGGGCAGCGCGTTGGGCAGTAATTTAAGATTGTTGATCGATCGGGATGGCGATGGGTTTGCTGACAATGATGTCGCTCCAATTTCAGGATCTTTTTCAGGGGGCATTGCAACGTTCTCTGGTGTTAATCTTCAGAACGGAGACCGTTTTACGATTGGTAATACAAACCTTGCATTACCATTACCAATTGAATTGATTTCATTTACGGCAACAACCCAACAATCAGAAGTAAAACTAAAATGGAGTACAGCATCAGAATTGAATAATGATTTCTTTACTGTACAGCGTTCGCAAGATGCCGAGCAATGGCAAGATGTTATCAAGATTAAAGGTGCAATCAATAGCAATCAACGCATCGACTATGAAACTTTGGACGGACTTCCCTTTGTGGGCGTATCATACTATCGCTTAAAGCAAACAGACTTAGATGGACAATACAGTCATTCATCGGTGAGGCGTGTTGAGATTACAGAGTTGTTTCAATTGAAAGTTTATCCCAACCCGTCATCAGGAAAGTTTACTTTATCGACAGGCTTCGAGCTACAACCTGAAAACATCAAACTTTATAATTCAATAGGGCAGGAGATGCTGGTTTCTCTTGATAAAACAAATGGAACAACTATTCTCGATACCAACATCCCAAAAGGTATCTACATACTCAATGTGGCTCGTGGCTACTGGCGACAATCAGTGCGGGTGGTGATTCAGTGATGAAATTGGTAATAGGTTATCACCGCACGTCAATACCGGATACTGAATACCCAATCACCGATTACTGATCACCGATTACCACTTACCTAACACCAAGGGCAATAGGCGCGCTCAAACATTCATCAGGAATATTAAAGGCATCCGTTAAAGGCACAGCATCTTGGCGGATATCCCAACAAAGTTGATTTACCAATTTGCGGATCGCTTTGGTTTTCACACCTTCCATGTAACCTGCTTCCAAATACCAACCTTTATTTTTCTCTATTTGTGATAGCGCAAACAAATCGCAAAGTTTTTTAAGCACAGTTTTACAACCGGCATCTTTTGTATTCTCAACTTGTAAAATAAATTGTTCAAGAATAATACGTTCAATGTAGGCATGTGCAACTTCCACCAGATGATGTTGACACACATTAAAGGCATCGAAAGAATCCATACCATCATCAATGTGCCGTTTTATTCGTTTAGCAGCAGAGGTTAGAATATCGCGCTCACGGTATTTGAATGCATCCAATTGAAATTCGGCATCAAGTAAATGTTCTTCATCTGTTTTGCGAACAATGATTGGATTCAATTCTGTGATCGTTGTCTTAGCCTGGTCAGAAATGTAATTCAAGATGGTAAATACATTCATGTTGCTAAACTCTTGTCTAAATTCAGTTAACCTGCTTTTGGCTACCAATTGCATCAACACGGTATTGTCGCCTTCAAATGTTGTGTAGACATCCGTATCATTTTTAAGAACCTCAATTCGATTTTCAGACAAATACCCTTTGCCGCCACAGCACTCGCGGCACTCTTGTAAGGTGGCTGTAGCATTCCAGGTGGCAAAAGATTTTAAACCGGCAGCCAGGGCTTCAATCTCTTGCATCTCTTCTTCCTTCCGATTTATAAATCGATTGGTTAAGTATTGTAACGAAAAGTGAAGGGCATATACGTTTGCTAACAAAGGCATTAACCTGCGTTGATGTGTTCTGTAGTTTAATATCGGAACTTCAGTTCCACCTTCAGGACCAAACTGCCTGCGTTGATCTCCATAACGAATGGCAATGGTAAGTCCTGATTTTGATGCTGCATTGCCTGAGCGTGGAATTCCAATGCGG
>JBBSBG010000092.1:0-9736 GCA_038251495.1 Cytophagales bacterium | reverse complement strand
TTCTTATTCTATCTTCTTGACTACATCGAATTCGCTGACCGGACAGGTAGCAAACACTCAGCAAGATAACTTTGAAGTATTTGATAATCCTACCGCATCGTTCCAATTGCGTCCTAATATTGTTTTTGTGCCAGATACTGAGTTAACAACCTTTAACTTCAGCATGGGTGCCACGGATTACGATTGGGATTTTGGAGATGGCGGAACATCCTTTGATATTGAACCTAAGTATGTGTACAAAGTAGAAGGGGTATACGATGTGCGCCTGATTGCCCGCAACGATCGTGGTCAAGGATTGGTCTGTTCCGATACACTCACGCAGAAAGTAACCGCTAAGCAAGGCGGAGTTACAAGAGTGCCAAACGCGTTTACGCCAAACCCTAACGGACCAAGTGGTGGCTCGGGCGGAACCTTCAACGATGTATTCTTGCCGATTGTAAAAGGCGCAGAGGAATTCAATATGCAAATTTTTGATCGATGGGGTAATTTGATTTTTGAAAGCAATAGTGCCAATATTGGTTGGAATGGATATGACAAAAATGGAAGATTGTTACCAGCCGGAGTGTTTGTGTATAAGCTTACCATTCGATTGTCGGATGGGCAGCGATCAACTCAGATAGGAGATGTAACCATGATTCGATAAAATGAGTAATTTTATAACCATGAGGAGAATTGTTTTTGGGTTATGTAGTTTAATCCTTGTTGTTAATGTTGCATTTGCACAGGATCCTCAATTTTCACAATACTATCAAGCCCCGCTTTACCTCAATCCAGGTTTTACAGGCATTACACCCCAACAGCGTATTGCTATTAATCACCGAATTCAATGGCCTAACTTACCGCAGGCCTTTTCAACTTATTCTTTCAGCTACGACATTTTTATTGACGAGCTAAAGAGCGGATTTGGAATTCTTGCAACGACAGATAAAATGGGTTCTGCCGGGTGGCGCACCACCACGGTTGGATTGAACTACAGTTACAAGATAAGAATCAACAACAAAATTGTTTTCTCACCGGGCTTATACTTTGGATATGGAATTAATGGGCTGGATAGAAGCAAGCTTAGGTTGGGGGATGGCTTAGAATTTGATGGTATCTCACTTGATCCGGATTTACAGAAATTAGGAAACCAGCAATATTTTGATTTTGGATCAGGTTTCCTTATTTACAGCAGATCGCTTTGGATTGGTGCTGCGTTTGGACACATGAACACACCTAACTTATCGATTTTAGGAGATGTAAATCGTTTGCCTATGAAAACTACTATTCATGGTGGCGCCAAATTAACACTTTCATCTGGGCCGCGCGAATTGGATCGCGCTTCGTATCTAACGCCTTCGTTTATTTACCGCAGACAAGGTCCTATCAGTCAGTTAGATTTTGGACTTAACTACCATATTGATCCAATCTCAGTTGGTGTCTGGTATCGCGGTAAGCCGTTCGAGAAAAATTTTATTGGTACCGTAAATCAGGATGCCTTGATTCTAACGCTGGGTCTTTATTTAAAGGATATTACAGTGGGGTATAGTTACGATTTCTCAATCTCAGAACTTTCAACTACGTCAGGCGGAGCGCACGAAATTTCTATTGTCTATGAATTTGTTGCTAAACCTTTACATCGTGGTGTGAAAAAACGTAATCGAATGATTCCTTGCCCAACATTCAATACTAAGAAAAGCTTCTGGGCTAATTAAGGTAAACTCATTTTATCGGCTTAATTATTTCGTTGATCGACTCTGCATGTTGATCAACTTCAATTCACCGTCTTCATACACACCTGCGCCTATTAACGAAGTCTATTAGGGGCTTTAAACGATTCCTAAATCGATTTTAAAGCGATGGTGCAGAAAAGAATATTTGTATTTCTTACATTTTTACTTAGCTCACTTTTTAGTATCAATTCGTTCGCGCAATGTGGAGGAATAATGGAGCCAGGTTTTGCTTTTTTAACCAGCAGTAGGGGATGCGCACCGTTTACAGTTAATATTCAAACGCTTTACCTTTCTTCTGTTTCAGGTACGCAATACTTTATTACCTGGGGTGATGGCACGCCTGAAGAGACCTTCACGCAAGTAAACGCAACAGGTGTCACCATTTCACACAACTATCCCAATACGTCAATTAATTGTGGGTATGATGTTATTATCGATGCTTCAAACGCTTGTAACCCGCGTGGCAGCGTTGTTCCAATCAATACGCAGGTTATAGTCTGGACGAATGATGTCATCTCAATTAATCCGGCCGTATTTAGAGTTTGTCAAGGGTATGCTGCAGATGTTTTATTTACCGATAATAGTGTTTGGAATTGTTTTCCACGAGCCACACGCGAGAACAATGAACCTCGATGGATTCAATGGTTGTATGGCACTGGGCCATTAGGTAGTCAGATTTCTGGCGTTCAGGTTAATTCAATAAACCCTGGTGGATTTCCTTACTTAAATCCTGCTCCCGGAAGGAATCCAATCTATCCGGTAACTGCACCAGGTCAGATTAGTTTACCGGTAAATATTCCGGTAACTGCACCAGCCGATTTAGGAAAAGAATTTGTGATCACATTAAAGAACTGGAATCAATGCAATGCGTATGATACTAATCTTGCTGATTCAAATCCTTTTAATCCGGTTAACGGAAATCTGATTAATGGAGATAATGCACCACAGATTACTACAGCCCGCATTGTTATCGTTCCTGCACCGCAGCCAGATTTCCTGACACGACTTGGAGGATCTACAGGACCGATTCAATCTATTTTTTGTGTTGGAGATAATATTTATTTCGACAATGAAACTCCGGGAATTGCGGGCGCATCTTTTGCCAACACCTGGCAGTTCTATGATAATCCAACGGGAGCAGGGGCTCCGTTAGCAACTGGTACAAATACAAATCCAACGTTTGCTTATCCAACTGCTGGACAGAAGTTAATTCGACTTTCGGTACACGATCAAAATGCTGCCGGAAATTGCGTTGCAATTGTTGAGAAGACAATTACCATTTCACCTTCGTTGATTGCAAAAATTCAGGTTACAGATATTTCTAATAATCCCATCACGCCAGATTTTTGCCAAAACGCAGCAACTCCACTTACAGCATTCCAAGTTCGATTTAATGATGTTTCGGTCGGTTCAATGACAGCGACAACTCAATGGCGATGGGAGTTTTACAATGAAGCAAACACACTAATCCGGCAAGAGCCTGGCTCAGGATTTTCTACCGTTGCATTAGGGCCATTCGATCAACCATTTACAAATCGTGGAATCTATCGGGTTCGATTAATTGTGCGCGATAACATTACCTCATGCGAAACAGTTGATGAGGTTCAAGTTCGGATTTTTGAAAAACCAGTTCCATTGTTCACCGCATCCCGTGAATGTGCGGGCCAGGCAACATCGTTTAATGAGACCTCTACTCTCCAGTCAATAAATGGGGAATCAATTGTACTAAAAGAATGGGACTTTAATTACGATGGCGTGACGTTCAATAAAGACCCTGCGTTTGATAATCAAAGTACGTTTATGCGCTCTTTAGGGTCAGCAGATACTTACCAAATTGCTTTGCGAGTAACTACAAGTCAAGGCAACTGCTCGGATATTTTAGTCGTTCCAGTTACAGTTGATCCACTACCAACAGCAAGCTTTTCTCCTGATGTCACCTCAGGATGTAGCATCCTCACAGTAAATTTTACTAATTCTTCAGTGGTAGGTCAACCAGATATAATAGATCGGTTTGTTTGGGAGGTTGATGAGAAACAGGGGCTAGGCTTTTTGCCTATAGCCACTCAACAACCAAGCGATCCTACTTTCACTTCTGTATTTACACATGATTTTAAAAACGTAACTTCAGTCAACAAAGTGTTTGATGTTCGTCTTCGCGTGGTAACCGCGAATTCTTGTGAAACGATTTCAAGCCTTGCCACGGTAACTGTTTTTCCGGGTACCCAGTCAGGGTTCATTTCTACCAACT
Source organism: Cytophagales bacterium (assembly GCA_038251495.1). GTDB lineage: Bacteria > Bacteroidota > Bacteroidia > Cytophagales > Cyclobacteriaceae > ELB16-189. The sequence goes on along the minus strand of JBBSBG010000092.1, from coordinate 5,776 downwards.
ACTCTCCGTTTAACAACAACTGTTCACCACAAACAGTAAACTTCACAGTCGACTCAGAAACACAATCCTTAAACCCTACGGAATATCGTTGGCAGATTAGTGATGCGTCTGGTCTGATTGATGATATAAGTTCTGGAACTACGCCTACGTTCGGTTATCAGTTTATTAATGCCACTAGTTCAATAAAAGACTTTAATGTGACGTTGTTAACAGCGCTTGCATCGGGTTGCTTCGGTGATTCTACGCGAATGATTCGCATTAGCCCGGTTCCCTTCTCGCAGTTTGTGATCGATACGTTGCAATTTGATTGTAATGTAATGCGCGTAAGATTATCAGCTATTCAGAAAGGGCTTTCATCATACCATTGGCGAATGACTGAGAATGGAATTCCCACAGTAGATGTGGTTTCTGCAACTGATCAGATTGAGCATGTTTTTAATAGACCTTCATCAGCATCACTCGATTTGCCAATTGACTTTTTTCTTGACACCCAGAATTTCGCAAACTGCGTAAGTGGCGTTACTAGTCAGTCGATTACGCTTCCAAAGAAAGATAACATCAATGCCTCTTTTACAGCAACACCTGCGAGCCAGTCGTTGCCGGCTTCCACGGTATCTATTAGCAATTCAACAAATTCTGGCCCATGGACATATCAATGGGATTTTGGTGATGGCACAACATCAACTGACCCACTTGTTAGTTCGCATGTCTATGGAAACTACGGTGTTTATACAATTCGGCTTGTAGTTACCAACAATGTGTGTGTTGAAACTCAAGCGCAGCAAGTAGAAATTCTTGCCATCCCGCCTATTGTTGATTTTAATTATGACCCGGCATCTGGATGTGCACCTCTTACTGTACAATTTACAAACCTATCGCAGTTTGCCGACCCCGGAACGTATCGATGGGATTTTGGTGATCAGTCAACATCTTCAATGATCAATCCCAGGCATACCTATTTTCAACCCGGTAAATATTCTGTTTCATTGTCAGCTTCAAACATTACCGGACAAACGGTTAATGAAACAAAACAGGCGATCATTGAAGTGTTTCCAAGACCTAATGCAGAGTTTGAGATTAAACCCAGGCTCGTCTACATCCCAGGCGGAATTATGTACACGAACAACCGCAGCTTTGATGCTTCGCGTTTCATTTGGGATTTTGGAGATGGCACAACCTCATCTGCTTTTGAACCCGAGCATAAATACAAAGAGGAAGGCTTTTTTACGATCAAGTTAACGGCATTCAATATTTATGACTGTGCGGATTCTTTAGTATTAGAAAATGCTGTGAAAGTTCAAAAAGGTGGACAAGTCCTAATTCCCAATGCATTCTCGCCAAACCTTTCGGCAGCAGGTGGAGGAGGCGGAATGAGTGATGGTAAGAATGATATTTTTCTTCCACTTACGCGCGGAGTTGTAGAATTTGAGTTGATGATTTTCAATCGCTGGGGCGAACTGTTATTTGAAAGTCGCGATCCGGATATTGGTTGGGATGGTACCTACAAGGGTAAGTTGTGCCAGCAGGATGTGTATATCTATAAACTCGCTGCTTCCTATGAAGATGGTGAACGTGTTGTTCGTGTTGGTGATGTTAATTTGATTCGATGAAAAGAGTTTTTGCAGTTTTGTTTTTGTTAGGTAGCTGGTTTTCAGTCTGCGCACAAGACCCGCAGTTTTCGCAATACTATGCCGCACCACTATACCTTAACCCAGCATTTACAGGCACTACCCAAGATCATCGGTTTATTGCTAACTATCGCAATCAATGGCCAAACGCTGCGCGGGGTTTTGTTACGTATGCATTTTCGTACGATTACAATTTACATAACTACAATAGCGGTATCGGGTTTCTGGCTACGGTTGATCAAGCCGGTACAGCGGGCATGAAATCATCGCAGTTTAATTTTCTTTATTCCTATAAATGGAACATCTCGAGTAAATGGGTAGTCTCCGCTGGTTTAAATTTTGGATATGCATTCCGCTCTATTGATCTCAATAAATTAATTTTTGGAGATCAGTTACAATTTGACGCTGATGGAAATGCGCCCACCGATGATCCGGCTCTCTACAGTTTGGGTATGGCCAGTTATTTTGATTTTAATTCGGGTGTTCTTGCTTACAATAAAAACTTTTGGTTTGGGTTTTCAGCCAGCCATTTAAATAGACCAAACCGATCGTTACTAAATCAGGAATCAACCATTCCGATCAAAGCGAGTTTGCATGGGGGCGTTCGCATTCCGCTCTATGGCGGACCGTTCAAGCGCGATCATATTTCGGTGTTGTCACCTTCCTTTGTTTATAAATCTCAAGGTCGATTTGATCAATTGGATTTAGGATTGCATTTCCTCTATGATCCGGTTATGATTGGTGTTTGGTATCGCGGCATTCCCATTAAACAAAATGTAAAGGATAATCTTAGTCGCGATGCGGTGGTGATTGTACTTGGCTTCAATTTTGAAAAATTGGAAATTGGTTACAGCTACGACTTAACCGTATCAGAGCTTGGCCCCATCTCTGGTGGCTCGCATGAAGTAGCGCTTAAGTATAAACTGGGCATTGACATGCATGCTAAGGCCAAGAAAAAGGAAAAGTACATTCCTTGCCCTACGTTTATTAAGAAATAGAGCATTGATTTTTTAGCCACTTTTTCCTGATTTCCTTCTTACCTTTGAGGTCATTTTTGAGGGTAGGATGGATTTCAAGGCACAATTAGATAAAGACATCATTTTTAGAACAATCTCAGAGGCAGGAACCGAACTTGGGTTTCCTACTTATGTGGTTGGTGGCTTTGTGCGCGATCTAATCCTTGACCGACCTAATAAAGATCTTGATTTTGTGTGCGTTGGCAGCGGCATTAAACTGGCGCAACAAGTGGCTCATAATTTAGGTGGTATACAAGTTACCATTTTCAAAACATTTGGCACCGCCATGATAAAGCTGGCCCATCAGGAGCTTGAGTTTGTTGGAGCCCGCAAGGAATCGTATCGGGAGGATTCGCGCAAGCCCTTGGTGGAAGATGGAACGCTGGAAGAAGATCAGTTGCGCAGAGATTTTACAATCAATGCGATGGCGATTAGTTTGAACAAAGAAACGTATGGCGAATTGGTTGATCCGTTTGGTGGTGTCCAGCATCTAAAAGAAAAGTTAATAAAAACACCACTCGATCCAAACATTACATTTTCGGATGATCCTTTAAGAATGATGCGCGCCATTCGTTTTGCATCTCAATTCAATTTTGATATTGCAGCCGATACATTTGAAGCAATCACAAAAAATGCGGAACGACTTTCCATTGTGTCGGTGGAGCGCATAATTGTAGAGCTTAATAAAATCATTCTATCGCCAGTTCCTTCATATGGATTTAAATTGCTTTTTCAAAGCGGGTTGTTAAAGCAATTCTTTCCCGAGATGATCGCCTTGCACGGTGTTGATAGCATTGATAACAAAGCACATAAAGATAACTTCTTCCATACCTTGCAAGTATTAGATAATGTTGCTAAAGTATCGGACGATTTATGGTTACGATGGGCAGCGATTTTACATGATATTGCCAAGCCTGTTACCAAACGTTTTGATAAAGCAGTAGGGTGGACCTTTCATGGACATGAAGACAAGGGCGCACGCATGACACCGGGCATCTTTCGCAGGTTGAAACTGCCAATGGATGCGAAGATGTTGTTTGTACAAAACCTTGTGCGTTTGCATTTGCGTCCGATTGCTTTAGTGAAAGAAGTTTCTGACTCCGCAATTCGAAGACTTTTGTTTGAGGCCGGAAATGATATTGAAGCGTTGATGAAACTTTGTCGCGCGGATATTACATCTAAGAACAACGATAAAGTATCAAAATATCTACGCAACTTCGATGAAGTTGAAAAGAAGATGATTGATCTGGAGGAACGTGACCAGGTTCGGAATTTTCAATCACCTATAACGGGGGATGAGATTATCAAACTCTTTCAGGTTACCCCTGGCCCGATAATTGGAGAGCTGAAAGAAGAAATAAAAGAAGCAATCCTGGAAGGAGTTATTCGTAACAATCGCCAGGAGGCACATGAATTATTAATGAAAATTGCCAATAAAAAAGGATTGATAACTAACGAAGTAAACTTAAAATAAATGAAACCTAGCGTACTAATTTTCTTTGCGTGCAGTATGACTGTATCAGTTGCTAATGCACAAACTCAAAAACCTAAAGCTGAGACAACCAAGCCGCAGACTCAGCCACAAACAAAGCCTCAGGAACAACCTAAGCAAGCGGTTAATCTATTGACCGAACACTTCTATAAAAAGTATGTAACTGCTTTGCAGTGGAACGATAACGTGGTGGCCAAAGATGCGCTTTACGATTTAATCATTGAGAACCCACTTAATGACTCACTCATTTTTAATTTGGCCTACTATTACTATGAAAATCAGCAGTATCCTTCGTCTGTCTTAGTTTCACAACAACTATTGGCTCGCAATCCTAAAAATCTTCCCGCGCTTGAAATGTCAGCAGTTGGGTTTGAGTTGATGGGGGTGCCGGATAGAGCCTTGCAAAATTATGAGAGCCTGTACTTGCTTACCAACGAGATTAGCACACTTTATAAAATGGCCTTTTTGCAATATGATATAAAACGATTTGCTGAATGCCTGGCTTCAATCGATATTCTGCTTACAAACAAAGACCTCGATGCTACCAAAGTCTCCTTTAATGACGTGGAGAACAAACCAAAAGAATACCCAATGAAGGTGGCGATTCTTAATTTGAAAGGATTGGCAGTACAAGAGCACCTGGGCGACAAGGTAGCTGCAAAGAAGCTTTACGAGGAAGCATTGGCCATAGCACCTGATTTTGTTTTAGCAAAAGAGAATCTGGCTAAAGTAAAATAGCATGCAACCTTTCAAAGGCAGTGCTGTCTTTGAAATCAGATAATTAGGCTTGGAGGCCCGGGCAGCACATATCCACCACGATTTGATAGACCGCTGCAGGCAGGGTGATCGGATTGCGTACCATCGGCTTTATAAATTGTATAGCCGTAGTATGTATAATGTTGGCTACCGAATTGTTAATAATGCGGATGAGGCGGAGGATGTTCTACAAGAGGCCTTTATCAGTGCCTTTAATAATTTAGAGAGTTATCGGGGTGATTCAACGTTTGGCGCGTGGTTGAAACGGATTGTAATCAATAAGGCCATCAACGAGGTGAATAAGCGAAAACTGGATCGCCTGCCAGAAGATGACCGGTGGGATGTGATGGAGGAAGTAGAAGTGGATGTGTTCGAAGGGTTTCCTTTTACGGTGGAACGTGTGCGTGGGGCTATTGAGAGATTGCCGGATGGCTACCGTTCAGTACTTTCTTTGTATCTTTTGGAAGGTTACGATCACGGTGAGATAGCAGAGATATTAAAAATAACAGAGTCTACCTCAAAATCTCAGTTTAACAGAGCTAAGAAAAAATTAAAAGAACTTTTGGAGGAAGCGAGCGTATGAAAGATTCACTTAAAAAATTCGTTGAAGGTTTCTCAGCGGAGTCTCTGTTTTCAGGACTCCGCGTAATCCTGTGCGCAGCGTCCCCGAAAACGGGAGACACTGCGGGGAAAATCAAAATCTCAGTTTAACAGAGCTAAGAACAAATTAAAAGAACTTTTGGAGGAAGTTAGCAAATGAAAGATTCACTAAAAAAATTCGTTGACGAAAACCGCGCTGAATTTGATAGCCGCGAGCCATCCGAAAAAGCATGGGATCAGATAGAAAACAAACTACCCACTAAGCAAGTATCGTTATGGAATAA
>JBBSBG010000091.1:0-9738 GCA_038251495.1 Cytophagales bacterium | reverse complement strand
TCCTGTTTTACTTTTTCGTAAAATCGATCCACCAACAAGATTATATCGCTTCGGGTTTGGATTTCGGTCATATAGTTGGATGTCAAATAAGCTCCTGAGTAATCAAGAAAATATTCTGCTCACTAAGTCCGGTCACCTCATGATCGGTGTTCAGGGGGATTTGAAAGGTCTGTGACTCAGGCATAACTATATCCTCTCCACTGATTGAGAATTTTATTTTTCCTTTAAGCACAATAAGCATGCTCGGAACTTTTGCCTGATGTTTTGCCAAAATCTGATCCTTTAATAGTCCCACACAAAACATCTTTATGGTTTCCGATTTCCTCACAATAAAAATTGAAGGCTTAGACGGATTGAATTGAAGCGTGTCAAAAATATTCATCGTTTAAAAATAAGTAAATCTAAAACTTAGGCCCGTTAGAATAAACATAATTGCTATCACGGTAACCAATGCAATATGAAACGCCAACGTGGGGAGTGTTTCGGCCTTCAACTTAGGAATGAGAAAGAACCGTGCATGAATTGCAAGACCAATTGTACCTAGAAGCAATCCCAATTTTGTCCACAATAATATATGATGCGATGTTGAAAACTGCCACCATTGACCAAATGGAACATAAATCAGCGCCATCCAAATACCAGTAATCACCTGCACCAGAAGTGCCGGGATTCCGATTTGCTCAAATTGCTTTTCAAACCCGAGAATGAAATCGGGATTCTTATCGCGTAAGGCTTTGGGCAGAAAAACAGTTGCTAAAATTAAATGGCCTCCAGCCCACACTGTTGCGCCTAAAACATGAAACAATATCAACCACTTCATCACTAAACAATCAGAGATCTTTCTTATTAAAAATTCGTAAGGCAAAATAAATTGGCCACAATACCCAAACAATCAGCAATGACCCTGAAAATAGAATTCCTAAACTGCTTCCAAAAAATTCTCGATAGAATGCACCCGTATAACCCATCAGTGCCGAAATATCCAATTGTAATAACATGATAATTCTGGCTAGATCAATTGGGTTAAGGGCGATTAAAGCAAGCGTTAATTTTTCAAGCGGGTAATCGCTAAGGCTATACACCAACCATAGAAGCAGCCCATCATAGATTAAAGAAAAGTAAAACCAAAACGACAACGCAATGCCAATCGCCTTTGCCTTATCGCGGGTTAGCACGGATGCAAAAAAGGCCAGTGAAACAAAAACTAAGGTCAGAAAAACTCCGGTTATTAATAAACTGGAAATTGGTTGCCAGGCGCCATATATAATAAAAGGAAGCCCCACTCCTATCACGTAGGCCAAGCATAAGGAAGAAGCAACGGCCAAATACTCACTCAAAAAAACCGACCTGCGATTGATAGGCTGCGCTAACATAAGTTCAATAAACTCATAGGAGTTAAAAAAATGAATGGTTGTGAAGATTACACTGATCAACGGCACAGCCATCAACACAATATTCATTAAGCTGAGCACAACTTTTCCAAAGTCACCATCTAACTGAAATAGAGCAAATGTGCAGATCAATAAAAAAAATGTATAGAACAAAATGAACCTTGTTCGCAAGATGTCATAGAAAACATATTTAATAAGTCGGGTCATCACTATTTCAGTTTACTGAAGCTAATAGTTCGTTTTGGCGGATGAATGTTGCTATGGCTTTGTTCAATTTCAGTTCGCTCGTTTCTTCCTTTAGGGATTCGATCGAATTATTGTATTGTACTCTTCCTTCAAACATATAAATCAATTGCTCGGTTAATTCATCTAACTCGTTTAAGACATGCGAAGTAATAATCATCAACTTGCCCATTTTTTTCTCATGAAGGATTTTTTCTTTAAGTATTTCCACCGAGATCGGATCCAGACCCGCTGTGGGTTCGTCTAAAATCATAACCGGGGGATGAAACAAAAAAGCAAGTGACGCACTTAGTTTCTGTCGCGTACCTCCTGAAAGAGCATGCAGACGCTTATCGTAGATCTTGCCAAGTTTGAACTCGTCAATTAATTCTTCGTCAATTTTTGCAACTCCGGGTCTGATGTTTTTCATCATTTCAAGCAATTGACCTATCCGCATGTTATCGGGGTAGCGTCCAATTTGGGGCATGTATCCAATTTGCTCGCGGTATTTCCAATCGTTAAAAATGCTTTTCGAATTAAAAAGAATTTCGCCCGAGGTAGGAACCACCAACCCAAGAATACTTTTAATTAAAGTTGTTTTTCCTGAACCATTAGGACCAATTAGGGCATAACTCTTACCCATGCTCAGTTCGAGACTTACCCGGTCAAGTGCAATCAGTTGACCAAATTTTTTACAAGCATTATGTACTGAAATCATGAGGCTTCATGGCTGGTGAATTATCTTTCAAATTTTCAGGGGTGATAAGTGGAATGGCCTTTTCGGCACGATCCATCAAAAACACCAAGAAGCTGCGCCACAACAAGATAGTGGTTGGCATTCTTTCAACAATCATTCCATACAAACTAATAGGTCGATAAGGCACATCCCCCACGCCATCGCGGTTTAAATCGTATCCTTCATACCGATCCCAATAATTACTTTCAATAGTATTAAGAACCAAACTTCCATTTGTCACCAAATCAAAAGTGTTTTGTTGAAAATTATTATTGCGAATAAGATTTTCATCACAACTGGCTTGTAATTTTAATGCATAGCCATTTTCATGAAAAGAGTTATTCAGAATTTTATTGCGATTGCTTCCCTCCATAAAAATTCCGATCGAGTTTTTATGAAATACATTTCCTTCAATGTGGCTGTCACTAATTTCTTTCAACAACAATCCATACGAAGAGGAACCCCAATTGTGATCGAATAGATTATTATACATTTTAACGCCTTTCGTGTACATAACAGCAACACCCGCGCCATTCCCTTTGAAGGTATTGTTTCTATACTCATCATTATGTGAAAACATAAAATGCAGTCCATATCGTTTATTATTCTCACTTCGATTATTTGTTATATACGAGTTGGTAACAAACTCGAAATATATTCCATCACGGTGACCAACCACCTGATTATCATTTATCATTATCGAGTCACTCTTCCATGCGTGAATGCCATTGCCAATCTCGTGTTCCTCCTTAGCTGTTGCAGATAACTTATTTCCTTCTATCAGACAGTTATTGGAATTTGACAAATAGATTCCAAAAAAAGCATTTTCTAACACGTTATCCTTTACGTAAACATCTTTTGCTTTCAGAACTTTAATGGCTGCCAAATCATTCATACTTGAAACGCCAGTATTTACAAGCTTCAAGCCAGCAATAGTAACTCCATTAGAAGTTATGGTTAGTATTTCATACTTATGTTCACCATCCAACACGGGTAAATTTTCTCCAATGATTGAGATACTTTTATTGATTAACAGATTACCTTCTCTGTAGATGCCGGGCCTGATTATTATCGTATCGCCTGGCTGCGCGCTATAGATTGCATCCTTTATGCTTGTGATTTTTTCACTCTTTCCAACATAAATTGTTTTAGCGTAAACAGTTTGAAAGGTTAGTAGAGAAAATATAAATATGAGAAATACCTTCACATCATTCGATTTACTTAAACTCAGTTACTAATTCGCCCCAGCTCAACCAAATACCCTTCCATTCTTTCTTGCGTAAATCCATTGTTTCCTTAGTGTTGAAAGCGGCTACCTCGCCTGCCATAGGGCTTCGTATTTGATCTGACTTTACGTAGTAAGCCTCTTGTGCTTCAATTAAATTTTCTGGATTCGAATAATCAACTACCAATTTAAAAGCCATTTGATCTTCTGATTCATAACCCGAGTTATAGAAATCAATCATACACTTGATATCATCGAACTTATATACTTTTCCTTTTTGGGTCACAATCTCACCACCAAATTTTTTATCCATTAGCGTCATCTTGCAGGTGTAACAAAAATCAACACCAAACTTCAAAGCCTCAGGTTCAGGCGCACAGCCTAAAAAAAGAAAAAGGAATGGAATAACGGCTATAACCTTCATGCCTTCTTTTTTGTAAAATACATTTCATAAACCAGTGTAGCGATTACTAAACCCGTTGAAGCCATAAAAATCCAACCACCAATATGTGGGCCAGAGAATGCCGTGAAGTTTAACAATTGCTTAGTTCCAATTAAGGGCGGTTGATAAGACATGCCAGGAATATTTATTGCTGCCGTTGGGTCTAGGTTATGTCCGTAGTCGTAACCCCACATATAAAAATCAACAAGTGCGGCAACGCCCGTTGCAAAAAGAACCATCATGAAGGCAACCACCATAAATCGCTTATTGACAAGTGCCGCTAGCAATCCAAATGCAATTAAAAAACCTACTATGTAAATCATATATTGAAATTCCGGAAACATCTCCACTTCAATATGCTTCATGCCAATGTAGTGGTTCAACGCACTGATCACCTTTACATCGCCTGTAATGTTGTTAATCCAGATATTCATTTCAAGGCCTTCAGGATATTGGGGCGCCCACATGAGTATTCGCCAGAGTGGTACAAAGTATGCACTCACCATAAGCAAAGCTGCAATAGCAATAAATAATCGGGATATTGGTTTAAGCGATTTCATTTTCCTATGCTTTAAAAATGAAACCCGCTGCCGCCTTCGCAGAGCGGGTTTCTAACTACTAACTATGAAAAAACAACTCCCAGTATATGAGCAGGAACGACAAACTCAATTAACCTCCTCGATCTTTCCGGTTGAAAATTTAAGTGGCGTCTTGCTACCCGCTGGTGACACACGCAAGTATCCCGACATTTCCTGGTGCAGTGCTGAACAAAAATCTGTGCAGTAGAATGGAACAATCCCCACTTCATCAGGTATAAATTTTAAGGTTTGAGTTTCACCGGGCATTACCAAAATCTCTGCATTTGCATTTCCCTTAATTGCAAAGCCATGCGGTACATCCCAATCTTGTTCAAGATTGGTTATGTGAAAGTAAACCTCATCACCCATACGTACGCCTTCTATATTATCTGGCGTTAAATGAGATCGAATGGCTGTCATACTAACATGCACCTTATTGCCATCGCGCACAACTTTAGCTTGCCCTTCTCCTATAGCTGCATATGGATGTTTGTTATCTTCCAACTTAAAAATTTTAACCGAATTGGGAGCAACGAGGCTGGCCGGAATTGCCTCAGCATAATGTGGCTCGCCTGTTGTCGGGAAATCTAAAATCAGTTGCATCTTATCCCCACTAATATCATAAATCTGTGCCGATTGAGTAAGTTCAGGACCAGTAGGCAAAAATCTATCTTTTGTAATTTTATTATAAGCAATCACATATTTTCCATGAGGCTTAGAAGTTGGTCCACCTGGAACACTTAAGTGACCAATAGAGTAATAAGTAGGTACGCGATCCAACACTTCTAATGTTTTTACATTCCATTTTACAATTTCGGAAGAAACGAACATAGATGTATAGGCATTTCCCTTCTCATCAAACTCAGTATGCAACGGGCCAAGGCCAGGTTTCTTCACTTCACCATGCAATGCGGATTCATACTTGATTACAGGAATTCCATTGAAATCGCCCTCATAATCTTTATCAGCAATTGCCTTTTGAATTTTTGTGAAAGAAAACACCGGCATCATCGCAGCTAACTTACCACTTCCAACAATGTATTCGCCAGTTGGATCTACATCACAACCATGCGGTGACTTGGGACAAGGAATAAAATAAACAATGTCTGGAAACTCAGTAACATCGAGCACAGTAACTTCTTGTTGCATAGTAGATGTAGCTGAATGTACCTCTTCATTATATATATTGTGTGCGTACTTGGCTTTCTCAACTCGTCCTTTTCCTTGTGCGATATATTCCTCTGCTTTTTTCCAATTCACCGCCATGATAAAATCCTTATCCTTTTGGGATGCATTTACTTCCAACAGTGTGTATGCTTGTTCGGTATTATAACATGAGAAGAAAAACCAACCGTGCGAAGGACCTTTACCTGCCCGACTTAAATCATAATTAAAACCGGGTGTTCTCAACTGAAAAGCAATGTTCATGTGGCCATCCTTGGGATCAATTTTTACAAAGCTTATTGAGCCTTTAAAATTTTCTTTGTATGAACTGATTGGCACATCTTTGTTATTACCCATTGGAATACTAAAACGGGTACCTGCTACCAAGTACTCAGTATTTTCAGTAATGAATGGCGAAGAGTGGTTTCCACCGCTATTTGGAATCTCCAAAATTTCTTCGGTACGAAAAGTTTTCATGTTAATGCGTGCAACACGCGGAGTATTGTTGGCATTGCCAAATGCCCAACGACCATCATGTTCTCCTTTAGTTGTTGATAGTGCGATGTGATGCAAATCATCCCATGGAATGAACCCGTGTGATGTGTTTAACATCGGTTTGGTTTCTTCACTGTAGCCATAACCACTTTCTGGAAATACGGAGAACACCGGCAAAATTTTGAACAAGCGACCAGAAGGAATTCCGTAGACTGCCATCTGACCATTAAACCCACCGGAAACGATATTATAGAATTCATCATATTTTCCTGGTGGCACAAAAGACCTGGTAGCGGCATCACCCATGGCTACACTAGTTGGTGCCTTAGGCTTACAACTCTGCCACAATACTATTCCGCTAAGAATAACCAGCGTAGCAAGGATTCGATTTATTAATTTATTCTTCATAGTTGAGTTATTTTATAGTTGATGATTTACTTGGTGGGAGGTGGGAGTAACACCTGATCGATGATGTAGACAATTCCGTTGGAGCCTCTGGCTGAACCTACCACATTGGCACCATTCACGGTAATTTTTCCATCCTTTTTATTGAGTGTTACATTTTCGAGATTTACTTGATTTAGCTTCATACCATCCTGAATTATGTTTTCTGTTAGTACGCCAACATAAACATGATATTCTAAAATATTGCGAAGGGCATCTTTGCTTTCAGGCTTCAACAAACCTTCTACTGTGCCCGCTGGAAGCATATCAAAAGCGGCATTGGTAGGGGCAAATACGGTGAAAGGACCAGCATTGGAAAGTGCATCGACATACTCGGCAGCTTTCAATGCTGCAACCAGTGTTGTGTGATCGGGAGAACTGACTGCAATTCGCACTACATCCTTTGCCGACTCATTGTCAACTACCGTTGATTGGCCACCACCGGGGGCCAATGCAGGCTGTTCGTTTGTAGTAGTTGTTGTTTGTTGCCCGCAGGAAAAAACAACAAACGCTGCGAGTAGAATTTTTAAGAAATGTTTCATAGGTATTAAGAGTTAGGTTGTCTTATTTCTCGCCATCATTTTGGCGCATAAACTCCAGCACATCACGCGCATCGCCAATCGACATATTTTGATTTGGCATCCGCATTAAGCAGAGTTCTAATAGTTTCTGTGCCTCCTCATCCTTTTCTAACATGATATCTACATTAGTGATCATGTTCATAATCCATTCAGGCTTGCGTTTTTTTGTCAACTCTTTCCAACCGGGCCCAACAATGCGCTGATCTGTCAATTTATGGCAGGCTGAACATTTCATTTCATATATCGCCAAGCCTCTAATTACACGTTCCTGATCCAAGGGCGAATTCATCGTAACATTCTTTACTGCACCAATTCCTTTAGTTGGATCAGTAATCGCTTCAACAGCGCTTTTATTAATATCAGGTTTTTCGGTTTGGCCGGGTTTGGGGCTACACGAGAAAACCAAGGCAACAAAAAACAGGGATAAGAAATTTTTCATAAGGGAATTATTTAAAGTGTAATTTTTCTTCCTATCAATCTTAGTTTACCCGCAGTATCCATCTTCTTTATTGTTCGAATTACGGTCTCAACACGCAGACCGCTCATATCGGCTAATTGCTGGCGGGTAAACGGAACTACATACGTGTGCTTATTTCTCAGCATACTTATCTCAGATTTATTTTGGCAGGTTGCTTCCCTTTTTAAATGATTGAGAATGCTCAGAATTCTATGTTCCGGATCATATAATGATATCTCCGAAATTACCATCGACTTGTATCGAAGTCGTTGACAGAGAACTCTATCTAAGTGCAGATGAACATCAAAGTTCTCATGCAATAATTTAAAAAAATTATCTTTTGATAATTTGAATACTAAGGAAGGTTGTAATGCAACAGCAAAACTTGGATAAGCAAAATTGCAAAACAGTGGCGGCTCACCAAAACTGTCATTCGCTTTGAAAACACCTTGAATAAACTCCTTTCCTTGGGCACTATTTGTCATCATCTTAACCGATCCTGACAGCAATTGAAAATAGTTTAACGCCTGTTCTCCTTCTGAAAAAATTATTTCGTCCTTATCAAATAAAATCTCCTTTGCCCCATAATTTCGTAAGATTTGATGATCAACCATTTTCCTTTTGGATTTATGATATAAAAGACCCGATTCAGCATCGGGTAAAAAATGATTTATGTCATGCGATTGGCTGACTTGTATTAAAAAAGCATCCAATAAGGGGTTCCAAATCGAATTGTAATCTGTTAGACTGGATGGGATACCAATTTTTTTCATGGTGCCCAAAGATTATAATTAGAAGCGATCTAGATTATGATCCTAATCATATTGCAAAGGATACTAGGGAATAATGATTCCAATTGCTATTTAATCGTGCTAAACCTATAGACAGTTTGTTGTTTATAGATAGAGCCAGGCCTTAAAACAGTGGATGGAAAATTAGGATGATTTGGTGAATCCGGGAAGTGCTGTGCTTCCATGCAAAAGCCGGATCGGTATTCATATTTCTTCCCGCCCTTTCCAATATTCGATCCATCTAAAAAATTACCTGAATAAAACTGTAGACCAGGTTCGGTTGTCCATACTTCCATAATTCGTCCAGTGGTTGGCACTGTTACAGAGGCGGCCAGCGAGAGCTCATCATCTTTTTTATTTAACACCCAATTGTGATCGTAGCCTTTACCATTTTTTAGTTGCTCATTTTTTTCAGAAATATGAGCACCGATAAGTGTTGGCTTAGTAAAATCAAAAGGTGTTCCATCCACAGGTTTAAGCTCGCCCGTTGGAATTAATCCAGCGTCTACAGGAGTAAACCGATCGGCATTGATAGTAACAAGATGATTTAAAACATCACCATTGCCCGCGCCTGCCAGATTAAAAAATGAATGATGTGTAAGATTAACAATTGTGGAAGCATCCGTTACTGCTTCGTAATCAATCCGTAATTCATTATCATCTGTCAATGTATAGGTCACCATCACATTTAGGTTTCCTGGGTAGCCCTCCTCGCCATCTTTGCTTAAATAAGTAAGAACAGTTTGGCTTTTATTACTCATTTTCTTTTGCCACAAGAGATTGTGAAACCCCTTTGGGCCGCCATGCAATGCATTCGCTCCATTGTTAGTGGCTAATTGGTATTTTGCAGTATCAATTGAAAATTTTCCTTTTGCAATTCGGTTTCCATATCGGCCAATGAGCGCTCCAAAATAAGGGTTGCCGTTTATGTATTCGTCAGCAAGGTCATAGCCAAGAACAACATCATCCAATTTACCATCACGATCGGGTGCTGTTAATGACATTAGTTTACCACCAAATGGAGTGATAATGGCAGTCATTCCATTTTTATTGATCAACGTGTCGGTAGCTGCTTGCAAAGTTGCGGAGGAATTTTCCTGAGTATCTTGCATGTCTTTCTTTTTTTCAGTGGAACAACTGGCGGCCAGGCCTGCTAGTAAAATTAAACTAATAGGTACTTTCATAAAGTGAAGTTAAATAAAAAACCCAACC
>JBBSBG010000090.1:0-9843 GCA_038251495.1 Cytophagales bacterium | reverse complement strand
TCCATATCGCCACAGTAAATATGAATTTTGCCTTCAAGCTTTGGGCCCAAGGTTTTCCAATCGCGCTCAAGAATATAGCGTAGATCAAAATTTTCTTTCCAGTAGGCAGCAACGCTTGCATCAATTTCTCCGGTTTCTTTATTAAAAATCCGTTTCGGATAACCATCCTCTCCTTGCGGAGAATACACGGCTTCCCAGATATCCCACTGTTGTCCGCTCCGCGATCTTGTTCCCAACGCCAACTCGTAATGATTTGATTCTTCCATCGTATTTTGAATTTGCCCTAAATAATTGCGATGAGCCGGGCGTGGCAGCTTTTTGAAATCGCTATCATACCAATAAGCATTTTTGTCTTTATAGATATCAACTAAACAGAATGAACGAAAGTCGATAGGATCAGGGCAGGCAGCAAAGCATCCATTAAAATCATCGGGATAAAACATTTGCACCGCCAATGCTTCCCAACCGCCAGTAGATCCGCCATAGGTAAACCGAGCCCAACCTTCGCCAATGCCACGAAATTGTTTTTCAATTTCTGGTACTAACTCTTTCATAATGGCATCCCCGTAAGGGCCTAGGTTAGCGGAGTTTACTGCGTATGAATCATCATAATACGGATTGGCGTGTTGGATTTCAATAACCAAAAAGCGTGGAAAGTTTTTGCTGCTCCACTGCTTGTAAAAATTATAGGCTTCCTGTTTTTCAAATTTGTTATAGCCATAAATTCCAAACCGCGCTGTGTAGTCTGTCGTATCCATATCGGCTGGTGGCGGTTCGGTGCTAAAACCACCAAAGTCGTTGGGGAAGTGACCATGATAAATCATCAAAGGATAGTGTGCCTCAGTATGTTCATCAAATCCTTCTGGAAGAAGAACATGAGCGCCAACAAACATGGGGCGACCCCAAAACTCGGTGAGTAATTTGCTTTGAATTTTAATATGCTTGATATATTTAGTATCCGTGGCCTCTTCTATAGGCGCGATCTTTTTATCCATCGAAATTTTGATGCTCTCATTTTTAGCTGGATCGACAGAAACCTTTGCGGGAGTGCTATAAAAGTTTCCAGGTTTTCTATTCCATTGCTGACCTTCGCCTTGATCGGGTGGAAGTTTTACAGTCTTTCCTGTTTTAAGATTAAATGTTTCGTAACGATTGATTAGGGCTTGAACAAAATATTCACCTTTTGGAACATCGTTAATAGACCGAATTGGGAACCCAAAAGTATTTTCATTGCTTAAGGTAATTTCTTGCCCGGGTTTCATTCCCTCCACATCAATACCAAACACTAACTGAGTTTGCAGCCCATCGCTAATCTGAAAACGAGGTTCGGCTTTATCATTGTTCGATAACATAAGCAACAGTCGGCCGTCTTGCGCCTGATCACTTATTTGCTGTGTAAACGAAATCGAAAATTTAAGTTGACTTTGATTTTTAGTGTCCGAGCAGCTGATTTCCCCGAAAAGCAGGAGAATAAAAACAGGCACAAGATTTCTCATAGCAAGTTGGTTAGGGGTAAGAAAGGTAGGGCAAATAGGAACTTTGTGCAAAGAAGTTTCAATAAGCGGCAAATTGAAGCAAAAATTAGGCAAGCTGGTAGCCTTTACCCACCGTAAGATAAAGAAGGTTACTATATTGCAACCACTTACGCGAGCTATGACGATATTTCTGGTTGAGGACGATACTATCTATGCTGAATTCGTTAAGAAGTCTCTTAATTCCAAGTCTGCCTACACAATAAATATATTTCACACTGCTGAGGATGGATTGAAGTCGCTCAATACGATGCTGCCCGATGTATTGATTATTGATTACAAGTTGCCTGGCATGAGTGGCATAGACTTGTACGAAAAAGTGAAGTCACGCCTAACCGATAAAAATAAAGTAGTGATGCTAAGCGCACTGGATGATGGCAATATGGTATTGAATTTTATACAACGGGGTGTGCGCGATTATGTAATCAAAGATGAAAATGTAATTGAATCGCTGGAGGCTGTGATTAACGGCAATGAGGATGATTACTTTTCCTTTTAATTAATCAGGGCTTCTGCAATCACTTTTTTTTCAGTTGGCGCTTCTATTTTTTCAATGGCTATCGTAAAGGTAGTCCCTTGTTGTTCTTCGCTTTCGCATCGTAATTCACTGCCCATCTTTTCAACAAGTGCTTTTACAATAAATAATCCCAATCCAGTTGAACTTTCACCACCAGTAGGGCGCGCGGATAGTCGTTGAAATTTCTGATATAACTTTTTCTGATCTTCTTTACTGATGCCCGGGCCTTCGTCTTTTACGCTGACTTCTATTTTTTCATTCTTCTCTTCAATAGTCACATAAATATTTCTATTCACTGGCGAAAACTTAAGTGCATTCGAGATCAGGTTTTCAAAAATGCGGTAGATATATAGTTTATCAACAAGTGCCTTAGCCTCAGAAGGAGCATTGAAGTGAATTTGAATCTTCTTTTTTTCTGATAAGGTGCGATAGTTTTTAACCAAAGACCCTAAGACAGTAGCCAGGTTTAATGGCTCAGGCGAAAGATCTATCCCTCGATCTTCCAGTCTACGATTGTCCAGAAGATTGCGAATCATCCCCAATCCATCAGCAACAATCTGATGCATTTTGCCTAAGTATTCTTTCTGCTCATCTGTTAAGTTTTCCGAGGTTATTTCTAACAATTGAATAAGCGCAAAAATTCTATTGAAAGGTCCTTTAAGATCGTGCGACACCAACCCTATTAATTGTTGCTTTTCACGCACCAATTCCCCAACCTGCTTATTCCTATTTTCCTGCTCTTGAATTTGCCTTTTAATTTCGCGGCTCTGAACCAGGATGAGCTTGTTCTTCTGCTTCAGGTGCAAATAAGCCCGCACTTGAAGAATAATTACCACAAGCAGTAATATAATTAAGATGATGTTCAGGTAATTTTCCATCAAATGAGAAGGCCTTTTTTGGTTAAAATTTGCAACGTATCAAAGAAGTCATTACCCTAAAATTACGTATTAAAAGCATCTTGAGAAATTATAGCGTATCGAGCAACTTAGAGTCTTATTCTTCGCTCTTCAGTAAATTTAACGGGCACTTTTACTGTTATTCCATGCACGGCCACACGTACAAATCCAATGTATTGAATTTGGTATTTTTTTCCACCAAGCAGGTTGATGATTGTATCCACTAAGCCAATGTCTTTAAAGGAAAGTCGGGCAGTAAGAGAAACTGAAAAATCCGATTGAGCTGGAATTTCAAGTTTTAGTTTTTGCCGGACTTTAGCCGAGGGCTTCCCGTCAACAAGGATGTCAACATTTACTTCCTTCAGCTTCATTCTTACCTTGTTAGGATTACTGAATAAAGCTTCAGCGGTAAGTATAGGTTCATTTCCATCAGTTTGCACTTCAACCTTTTTAATGCCCTTAAAAATAATATCTTCTTTAGGCGTGCAGGAAAATAACACTGCAAGGCACAAGATCCACAGAGAATAGAAATAGGCGGTTCGGTTAAAAAATCGTTTCATAAAAATACAAAGTTAATTCGCTGCACTAAATTCGCATCATGATAAAGTGCAACCCGGAAAAATTATATGCTATTGTTGATGGAATTGCTGAAGACGGGTTTGCAGTAGTAGATGATTTTTTATCGCCAGAAGAAATAGATGCCATCCTTCGATTAGACGAATTCAAAAACAGTTTGTTACACTTTAAAAAAGCTGGCATAGGCCAACATAACGACAAACAAATTAACGAAGGCATTCGTGGCGATTACATTCAATGGATTGATCCGGCTATTGCACCTTTGGCCTTGCACCGTTATTTAGCAAAGTTGAAAGAAGTGATCTTGGCTGTAAACCAAGGATTGTTTCTGAGTTTGAAGGATTTTGAAATTCACCTTACCAATTATCCCGCAGGAACGCATTACAAGCGGCATCTTGATCAATTTAAGAAAGATGACCATCGCAAACTTTCAATTATCTGTTACCTGAATACAAATTGGCAAGCACACGAAGGTGGCCAATTGCGCATATACCCGCCAAATACAGAAGTTGATATATTACCATTGGCAGGGCGTTTAGTTTGTTTTCGCAGCGATTTGCTTGAGCACGAAGTGCTGCCTGCAACGCGCGAAAGGCTTAGCATTACTGGGTGGATTCTCGATCAGCACACTGATCTCAGACACCTTTAACTGAATCAACTTTTTACTGATTTTGTTCATTAATAGATTCTGAAAATTAACTTTACAAAAAAACTTTATGAATTTCCGCATCGAAAACGATACCATGGGCGAAGTGCAAGTGCCCGCTGAGAAATATTGGGGCGCCCAAACTGAACGGTCGCGTAATAACTTTAAGATTGGCCCCGAAGCCAGTATGCCAAAAGAAATCATTTATGCTTTTGGATATCTTAAAAAAGCCGCTGCCATGGCCAACCACGAATTAGGCGCACTGGACGCTACCAAAAAAGATTTAATAGGTAAAGCCTGCGATGAAATTATAGCTGGAAAATTAGATGATCAGTTTCCATTAGTTATCTGGCAAACGGGTTCGGGTACACAAAGCAACATGAACGCCAACGAGGTAATTGCCTATCGTGCGCACGTAATGAGTGGCGGAAAATTAACAGATGAAAAAAAAGTGCTTCACCCAAATGATGATGTAAACAAATCGCAATCGAGCAACGATACTTTTCCAACCGCTATGCACATTGCTTCTTACAAGCAAGTGGTAGAGATTACCCTTCCGGGGATGCAAAACCTTCGCGACACGTTGGCAAAAAAAGTGCTTGAATTCAAAAATATTGTAAAGACGGGGCGCACCCATTTTATGGATGCAACGCCACTAACATTAGGGCAAGAGTTTAGCGGCTACGTGCAACAACTTGACAATAGTATGCGCACTATTAACAATGCATTGGTTGCCGTTCGCGAGTTGGCCTTGGGTGGCACAGCAGTAGGCACAGGTTTAAACACACCAAAAGGATATGATGTGCTGGTTGCAAAAAAAATTGCTGACCTAACAGGTTATCCATTTGTTACTGCGCCAAACAAATTCGAATCATTGGCTGCGCATGATGCAATGGTAGAACTTTCAGGGGCTTTGAAGCGTGCAGCAGTATCGTTAATGAAGATAGGAAACGACATTCGTATGCTTAGTTCTGGTCCGCGTGCGGGTATTGGCGAAATTATTATCCCCGATAATGAACCCGGCTCATCCATTATGCCTGGCAAAGTAAACCCAACCCAACCGGAAGCATTAACTATGGTATGTGCGCAAGTGATTGGCAATGACGTAGCGGTTTCTTTTGGTGGCGCCATGGGTCATTTTGAATTAAATGTTTTCAAGCCTGTAATCGCATCTAATGTTTTACAATCTGCGCGTTTGATTGGTGATGCATGTGTGTCATTCAACGATAAATGCGCAATTGGTATCGAGCCAAACTTGCCAATCATAAAACAACACATGGAAAATTCTTTGATGTTAGTAACGGCTTTGAACCCGCATATTGGTTATGAGAATGCAGCTAAGATTGCCAAGAAGGCACACAAAGAAAATAAGACTTTGCGCGAAGCAGCTGTTGAACTTGGGTTGGTAACATCAGCACAGTTTGACGAGTGGGTGCGGCCAGAAAAGATGGTGGGTAGTCTTGACTGATCAAAACTTTCGACAATTGGTTGTATCTATCTTTAATCGATCTTGCTAAAATGGGCTTGATTGCATCAATTTCAGAATATTTTCTTACTTTTATCTTCATATTAAACCAAAACATCAATGAAAACTAAAGTTGTAGTACTTTGCCTGGCGCTGATTTTTTCCGGCATGCAAGTTTTCGCCCAGCTATCCAAGCAGGAGAAAAAGGAATGGAAAAAGAAAGCAAAACAATACGCCAAAAACCCTTCTACCCTCAAAACATTAACTGAGGACAAGCAAGTAGCCGACACCGACAATTCCTCTCTGAAAGGACAAGTTGGTACACTCAATTCCCAAATCAGTCAAAAAAATTCGCGCATTGCTGAATTGGAAGATCGGATCACCAAAATGCGTGGTGAAATGCTTTCTTACAAATCTGAGCTAGAGCAATTAAAAGCTGCCCCCGCAGCTAATTCAATGGATTTTTCGAAGGGTGTTGTTTTCAAAGTTCAGATTGGTGCTTTCAAAAACAAAGACCTGTCTAAGTACTTTGACAACAATCCGAACTTTGGTGGCGAGGCCACAGACAAGGGCGAACAAAAATTTACAATCGGTATTTTCAGAGATTACTGGGAAGCTGATAAGTTTAAAAAGTATATGCGTGAGATGGGCGTGAAAGATGCGTGGATTGTACCCTATAAAGATGGCGAACGGGTTGATATTAAAGACGTATTGGAAGGCGTAGTGGCTGAAAAAGGTGAGGCTTCTAAATAAATTATCTTCTTAATTGAAGGAAAGGCAGCGCAACATGCGCTGCCTTTTTATTTTATCCCAAACCAATTCTATTCTTATTTTTGTCCGATGCTAAGATTGGTGAGTTGTATTTTCTTGTTCGTGTGCAGTCTTTCTGCAGCCGCGCAAATCCGATTAGAAAAACTTTTGCTTAGTAAAGGAGAAAAGTACTTGATCCAGAATACGGACATCATAGTTGTGGATACGTTGATCATGGCTGACTCCGCGCAAATAATTTTAAATCACAAAAAGAAAGATAATTTCATCCACGCCAAAATTTTCATCATTGGTCTTGGTTGCGTAATCAACGGTACAGGAATGGTGGGTGCCCGTGGAGCTAGCGGAACAAATGGCGAGGAGCAAGGAAGTCCGTGCCGCCAAGGAGGTATGGGAAGCGATGGCGAGATTGGGAACAATGGCGGTAATGGAATAAATCTCTTTATATACTCAGACGATATTCAGATTTCTGGATCGCTTACAATAAACCTGAATGGGGGCGATGGTGGAAATGGTGGCGATGGTGGAAATGGTGGTGGAGGCGGACAAGGCACCCGTGTATGCACAGGTGGTGATGGCGGCCAGGGTGGAAGTGGCTCAAGAGGCGGCAATGGTGGCACAGGCGGCAATCTTAATGTGCGATGCAAACGCTGCCCCGATTATGTTTATTGGCTTGGCAGTCGCCTGCACATCAAAAACTATGGTGGCTATGGCGGTTTAGGTGGCGAGGCGGGCCGCGGAGGATTGGCCGGTTTAGGTCCGTTACGGGATGGAAAAAATGGGCAACGGGGTTATCATACTGAAGAAGGAGTAAGTGGGAAAACCGGGGTCGTTACTTTCGATAGAAAATAAACATGCAAAAGCGTTGGATATATAAGCCCATACCTTCAGGAAACGAAGTTGAAACGCTTAGTAATTCCGTTAACATAAATACGCATTTATCAACCGTACTTTGGCAGCGCGATATACGCGATTTCCAAACTGCAAAAAATTATTTTCGCCCAAGCCTTGATCATTTGCATAATCCCTTTCTGCTTAAAGACATGGATAATGCTATTAACAGATTAAAAGAAGCCATCGATAAAAATCAAAAAATTTTAGTTTATGGCGACTATGATGTTGACGGAACAACTTCCGTGGCGTTGGTTTATAGTTACCTCAAAAATTTTTATCCACAGTGCGATTTCTATATTCCCGATCGGTATGCCGAAGGGTATGGGGTTTCCGAAGCTGGAATAATTTGGGCTGAGGAAAATAATTTTTCGCTGATTATCGCGCTAGACCTCGGCATAAAAGCGGGTGACATGGTGAAGTTGGCTAGCCATAAGGGAATTGATTTTATTATTTGTGATCATCACTTGCCCGGAGGTGAAATTCCAAATGCTGTCGCTGTACTCGATCCCAAACGGGAAGATTGCCACTATCCATATACTGAGTTGAGCGGTTGTGGGCTTGGCTTCAAGTTGATAGAAGCGTTTGCAAAAAAACATCGGGTTGTTGATGAGGTTTATGAATACTTAGATCTGGTTGTTGTAAGTATTGCCTCTGACATCGTTCCTATAACTGATGAGAATAGGGTATTGGCGCATTACGGATTACAAAAGCTGAATCAAAATCCACGCCCCGGACTTAAAGCTTTAAAAGAAATCTCATCTACAAAAGGTGATCTTGATATTTCTGGAATTGTTTTTACGCTGGGGCCACGCATTAATGCAGCCGGTCGGGTAGCACACGCGCGCGCAGCGGTAGATTTATTAATCGCGCAAAGCGAAGAGGAAGCAAACCTGCTTGCCGAAAAGATAAATCTTAAGAACGATATTAGAAGGGAGTTTGATTTAAGCATTACCGAGGAGGCCGTTGCCATGATTGAGGGGAGTGATTTCTTGATGAAATCAAAATCAACAGTTCTTTTTAAAGAAACCTGGCATAAAGGAGTAATTGGCATAGTTGCTGCTCGGTGTGTTGAGAAATTCTACAAGCCTACTGTGATCTTAACCGAGTCAAACGATAAACTTACCGGCTCTGCCCGCAGCATAAAGGGGTTTGATCTTTACAAAGCAATTGATCAGTGTGGCGATCTACTTGAAAAATATGGTGGCCACAAGTACGCTGCTGGTCTTACACTCGATAAAAAAAATCTTGACGCATTTAAAGAACGGTTTGAACAAATAGCAGCCGCTACGTTAACGGATGAAGAGATGATCCCGATGGTGGAGATCGACATTCCTATACAGTTTGATATAATGACTAGTAAGTTCAATGCCGTGCTTAAGCAAATGGCTCCGTTTGGTCCTGAAAATCTTAGGCCAGTATTCGAAGCGCGAAATGTTTTTGTTATGAATTCACTTTCTAGCTTCAAAGACCGGCATCTTCGCTTTGTAATTGGCCAGGCTGGAACCAATGTAGTTTTTAACGCAGTCGCTTTTGATTTAATGGAATACTATGATCAGCTTGCCAGTGGCGGGTATTTTCGCATTGCATTTACATTAGAAGAAAATACATACAACGGAATGACTTCATTACAACTAAGAATTAAAGACATCAAATTCGATTAACATGGAATTGCGCGCAGAAAACCTGATCAAGCGATATAAGAAACGCACTGTGGTAGACAACGTGTCGGTGCATGTGGCGCAAGGCGAAATTGTAGGATTGCTAGGACCCAACGGAGCCGGAAAAACAACAAGTTTTTATATGATTGTGGGGTTAATAAAACCTAATGAAGGCAACATCTATCTTGATCAGCAAAACATAACTGCATTGCCTATGTATCAGCGGGCAAAAATTGGTATTGGGTATCTAGCACAAGAAGCATCTGTTTTCAGAAGCCTTACCGTAGAAGAAAATATTATGGCGCCTTTGGAAATGCGCGATATGCCAAAGAAAGAACGCAAAGAAAAAGTCGAATCATTGCTGGAAGAGTTTAGCTTAACACACGTGCGAAAAAATCAAGGCATGGTGCTTTCGGGTGGTGAGCGCAGACGAACTGAAATTGCACGTGCGCTAGCCGTAGATCCAAAGTTTGTTTTATTGGATGAACCTTTTGCAGGTGTCGATCCGATAGCCGTTGAAGAAATTCAAGGCATTGTGGGGCGACTAAAAAAGAAAAATATAGGAATACTTATTACCGATCATAATGTGGACGAAACATTATCCATAACCGATCGCGCTTATTTAATGGTTGAAGGAAAACTATTTAAAGCCGGCACCGCGCAAGAACTTGCCGATGATCCACTTGTTCGAAAAGTTTATCTGGGTCAAAATTTTCGACTTCGCAGATCGAATATTACCAGCCAATAGAATCAACAGCGATTATAAAAACATTTTGGTAATCGCGCTCGCTCCCCGTATTTTTGAAATCCTACTATGCAAATCCTAAACTCTATCCTGACATGGGTAATGAAAAAGCGCATTCACCAGATTGAGCTTTTCAAAAAATATCC
>JBBSBG010000089.1:0-9995 GCA_038251495.1 Cytophagales bacterium | reverse complement strand
GCTTTCTCAAAAGGGGTATTCAAAATTGAATCAGCCGAAGAGTTTAAAAAAGTAAGAGAAAGTATGTTTGAAAAATCAGATTTACTGATCGCACAAGAGTTTTTACCAACTTCCTTCGATTGGCGCGTGGGTATTATTGATGGGCAGGTGATTTACGTATGTAAATACTTTATGGCTACCAAGCACTGGCAGATTGTGAATTGGAGCGCTAAGAAACAATCGCAAGAAGGTGAAGTAGAGAGTATTCCTGTTGATCAGGCGCCATCCGGTTTATTAAAGACTGCTCTTAAAGCCACTTCATTAATTGGTAAAAGTTTATATGGTGTAGATATGAAAGAGATTGATGGAAAATTCTATGTGATAGAAATCAACGACAATCCCAACATAGATGCAGGTATTGAAGATAAAATTTTAAAAGAACGGCTGTATGAAATTATTATGGAAACGCTATTAACTAAAATTAAAGCCATAAAATGACACCCTATCATTTATTTCAAGGCTACGGCATTGAGTTGGAGTACATGATTGTTCATAAAGATTCATTAAATGTAATGTCTATTGCCGATGAACTTCTTAAACATGAACTGGGTATTATTGGTAGCGACTTTGAAAATGGTGTAATCACCTGGTCGAACGAACTAGTGATGCATGTAATCGAAATAAAGACGACTAAGCCCGAATCAGATTTAGAAAAGGTAGAAAAAGAATTTACAAAAAACATTGGTCGCATAAATACAATTCTTGCTAAATGGAACGCCATGTTATTGCCATCAGCTGCGCATCCGTTGATGAATCCTTTTGCGGATACAAGACTGTGGCCGCACGATAATAATGAAGTCTATTCTCTTTATGATAAAATCTTTAACTCGAAAGGCCATGGCTGGTCTAACCTACAGAGTACACATTTAAACTTACCTTTTCATGGTGATGAAGAATTCGCCAAACTTCATGCTGCCATCAGATTAATACTTCCGCTGCTGCCCGCCCTTTGCGCCAGCTCACCCATTCTCGATGGAAAAGTTTCGGGTATGCTTGATACGCGTTTGCGTTATTATAAAACTAACCAAGCCAGGATTCCGGTTATTACCGGAAAAATTATTCCAGAAGAAGTTTATACCCATAGTGAGTATAAGGAGATAATCTACACACCTATTGTTGAAGCTATTGAGGTTCATGATTCTGAAAACATTCTTGATCCAATTTGGGTTAATTCCCGAGGAGCAATTGCACGTTTTGATCGAGGCTCAATAGAAATTCGGGTGATGGATATTCAAGAATGCGCAGCCGCGGATGTTGCTATTGTAAATACGGTTGTTGAAACACTTAAACTTTTGACAAATGAAGTATTCACTTCATTAAATGCCCAAAAGAAACTGAGCACTGAAATGCTGGCTACACTTTTTGATCAGTCTGCCGTCACTGGTCTAGCTACTCCAGTTGACGATAAAGATTTTCTAAAAGCTTTTTATCTGAGTTCATCGGCAACTATAAAAGAAATCTGGCAACATATTCTAAAACATATTCCTGCCGAGAATTATGCTGAATCAACGAGAAGTTTAATTCTTATTATTTTAGAGCAAGGATGTTTATCAGAGCGAATTGTTAAAAGCCTGCGGCAAGATCATTCCGAGAAAAATATTCTTTCCATTTATCAAAAGCTTAGTATTTGTCTGGCTGAAAACAAATTGTTTATTCCCTAATGTTTAAATCCATTATTCTGAGTTGTGAACATGCGAGTAATGAAGTGCCTGATAATTTAAAATATTTGTTTAAGGACGAACCGGAAATTTTAAATACCCATCGCGGCTGGGATCTTGGTGCGTGGAAGTTGACTCAGTTTCTTTCAAAGAAGTTGAATCTTGACTTATATGGTTATCATACCACACGACTATTAATTGAAGCAAACCGTTCGCTGGATAGTCCTCAATTATTTTCTGAGTACTCCAACAAATTATCAAATTCCGAAAAAGAAAATTTGATAAGTACCTTTTATCAACCATATCGGGATAAAATTCAGCAACAGATAGATCAATCTGCCAAGCCTGTTTTACATTTATCCATTCACTCTTTCACCCCTATTTGGAATGGCGTTGAGCGGGATGTTGATATCGGAATTTTGTTTGATCCCGATCGGACGCTCGAAAAAGAATATTGTGAGCAGTTAAAACTTACTTTCGAAAAGAAACTACCAAATCAATCTATAAAACTTAACGAACCCTATAAAGGAACCGATGACGGATTTACAACCTGGCTGCGAAAACGATATCCTGATAAAGAATATGCGGGCATTGAATTAGAAGTCAATCAGAAATACGCCACGCACCTTTCATCTATTCAACAAGAAATATTTGAGGCAATTGAGGCTTCGCTTAAATAAGCAAAAATTTATTCTTACTTTTCTATTGTATGAATCGGCTTAAAGCATGGGTCAGGGCATTCTTTAGTTTATCTCGAAGAGAAACCCGTGGCTTTTTGATTCTGCTTCCTTTGATGATTTTAAGCGTTTTTATTACTCCAGCCTACCATTGGTGGAAATCAGGACAACCGCGCGACTTTACAAAAGAAAACCTGAAATTGGATAGTTTGCTTGCCAACTGGCAATGGAAAGAAAAATCAGACAGCATCCGGATAGAAAAAACTCTATTCGAATTTAATCCCAACACGGCAACGAAAGATCAATTAATCGAACTTGGATTTTCGGTAAGTCTTGCCAATCGTATTGATAATTACCGTGCTAAAAACGGAAAGTTTATAATTAAATCTGATCTAAAGAAAATCTATGGAATGGATTCAAACGTATATGCTCAGGTATACACATATATCGATCTACCATCTCAAAAACTCATCATTACAAAAGACAAAAACGTATTGCCAGAAAAATCTCTGTCAGTAACTAAAGAAAAATTTGATCTCAATCTAGCTGACACTGCTCAACTGATACGCATTTATGGAATTGGAAGTAAATTATCTCAACGAATTATTAAATACAGAAATTCGTTGGGTGGCTTTATTTCAATGAATCAACTAAAAGAAGTTTATGGGTTGGATTCCGTTGTTGTTAAGGAATTAAATAAAAAAGTATTCATTGATGATGAATTTCAACCTGTCGCGCTATCAATCAATACAGTAAGTGAAAAAGAATTAGCTGCTCATCCATACATAAAATACAATTTAGCGAAAGCGATTACCACTTACCGCTTCCAGCATGGTAACTTTACTTCTTTAGAAGAAATTAAGAAAATAGCCTTGGTAGATGAGGCGTTCTATACTAGAATAAAACCTTATCTTACCGTAAATCCATAGCGTGGCCGACCTTATTCAAACTAAAAAATTACTCACCTCATTTCTGCGAAGGCTCACAAACCTATCGGGTAATAACCGGTCATTATTTTTAGCCAAACTTACATCCGATCAGTTTATTGATGTGCAGGAATTGAGTCAGCTGAATGGTGAAACCGCCTTTTCTATTATTCAGGCGCTTATTTCTGAAAAGCAAAAATCAATTTGCCCGGTGTTGGATGCGCGTATGGAAGCGGCTAATGAGGCTAGCAAAAAATTAAAAAAATTACAACGCCTCGATCAGTTTATCTTTGAAGAACGGGGTTCGCAGGATTTACATGTGGGCTGGCCTATCGTTCAGGGAAAATTTAATGATGGCACGCTGGTGCGCTGCCCACTCCTGTTCTTTCCGGTAACACTAAAAACCCGCAACAACAATTGGATCTTAGAACCTCGCGAAGAAGCCGGGATCACATTTAATAAATCATTTCTTCTCGCATTCGCTTACTACAACAAAGTAAAAGCAAATGAAACCTTGCTTGAAGAAACGTTTGAAGACATTGATCGCGAAAGCACTTCCTTTAAAACCGCGCTCTATCAAATGTTACAAAAAAGCGAATTGGAAGTGCACTTTAATCCAGATAACTATCGTGATGAATTAACTCCTTTTGTCAACATAAAGCGTGAAGAGTTTGAGAAGGGTTTGAAAAACGGTGAGTTAAAATTATTCCCTAAAGCTGTATTGGGAATTTTTCCACAAGCCGGGTCTTATCTCGTACCGGATTACATGCATCTTTTGGAGCATGAAGAAATTCAGGATCTGGAAGATTTTTTTCAAAAGCGATCAACTGATCTTTCGAAAGGCGAAAAACAAATTTTTCTTAATGATATAAAGGAAGAAAAAGTCTACACTGTTTTTCCACAAGATGTTTGGCAGGAGAACGCATTGAAAGCAGTTAAGCTTGGTCATTCCTTGGTTGTTCAAGGTCCGCCTGGCACTGGCAAGTCGCAATTAATTTGTAATCTGATTGCCGATGCTATGGCTTCTGGAAAGCGTGTGTTGGTGGTTTGCCAAAAACGTGCTGCGCTCGATGTGGTGTATTCCCGCATGAAGTCTCACCACTTAAGTGACTACTTAGGATTGGTGCATGACTTCAAAAATGACAGACGTGAAATCTTTCAAAAAATAGCTCGTCAAATTGAACGGGTTGATGAATACCGATCCCGAAACGTTAGTTTGGACTCCATTCAATTAGATCGCAAGTTTTTGCAAATTAGTCATCGCATCGATCAGATTACAGAAGAGCTTGAAGAATTTAAACATGCACTGTTCGATGTAACTGAATGTGGCGCTACCATCAAACAACTTTATTTACAATCTGAGCCAAACAAAGAAATCATTAACTTGAAACAAGAGTTTCAACATTTTAAGTTTGATACCCTTCAGGACTTCTTGCGAAAGCTAAATGCCTATGCACATTATGCGGTAAATTTTTACCGTAACGATTATCCCTGGAAAGGCAGAAAATCATTCAGCAATCACTCGGCTACAGATCAAACTCAGATAAAGAAATCAATTCAGGAGGTAAGTCAATTTTTTAATACACTTTCGGAAGCGCTAATAACAAATTTTGGAACCCGATTGGATTGGGAGCAGTATGAAGCATTGACGGAAGCAAATGTTGAGATCAAAGAAATCAAAACGCTAATCGATCATGAAGCTTCCTACCTCTACTTTCAAAGCATGGTTTCCGAAACCGATGAAGAGACCAGTGCTCTTTGGCTATCGAATGTAGAAAAGAATTTGATGGACTGTTTTGCCGGTGATGGATTGGAAGCTCATGCTTCAGCCAATCAACTGGGCAATTTGCAGAAGGCATTGTATCGAAGCATGGAGTCGCGCAGAAGTTTAATCGGGCTCATTCGATGGGAATTATTTTCAAAAGATAAATTTTTAATCAAGCGCATTCTTGTAGCCAATGAGTTGGAAAGCAACAAAGCCGGTTTTAAAACTTTAGAGCGCAGACTTGATAGTCGATTAAACTTCGAACACAACCTCTCCAAACTAAAAGCCAAACTTTGGGTAAAAAGAGTACCTGAAACGCTAATTCAAAAAGAATTCATTCAATGGTTTGCCGACCAGCATTTTGCCATTGAAGCCAAATTAAATTTCAGTAGCATTCGCGGAATAAAAAATATTATAAATCCTGCTAAGCTCTCTTTAGGGGAATTTATTTCAAAGATTGATACGCTAATAGACTTGCTTGCTTCCTTACCTGCTACAAAGAGTTTATGGTTAAACTATCTTACTCCTGCACAAATTAATTCTATCACCCAGCAGCCCGGTTTTTCGCAGCACCTTATAGATTCATTAAAAGAAGATTTTGATGCGTTGTGTGAATTCGATCGACTTACAGAAAGTCTTTCTGCAGATGAGCGTTCAATTCTTGGTAAACTTCACGATCACGAAAAAAATTGGAACGAACTTAGTTTGAGAGATTTGTTTGTCAATAGTCTGAGTCTGGCGTGGATTGATCACCTCGAAGCAAAAAAACCAGAACTTAGAATGATCTCTTCTGGGAAAATGTCTTTACTAGAAAATGAGTTGCGCGATCTGCTCAATGAGAAAAACGGAATCAGTGAAGAAATTATTTTGTTGCGTGCGCGCGAAAAAGTGGTTGATGAATTGAAGTTCAACAGGTTGAATAATCGGGTAACGTATCGTGATCTATTACACCAGGCTAAGAAAAAGAAAAAGATTTGGCCACTGCGCAAAGTTCTGGCTGAGTTTGAAGAAGAAATCTTTAAACTTATCCCATGCTGGCTTGCTTCACCTGAATCTGTCTCGGCCATTTTTCCAATGAAAGAACTTTTTGATCTTGTTATTTTTGATGAAGCCTCGCAATGTTTTGCCGAGCGAGGCATACCGGCTTTGTATCGCGGCAAGCAAGCCGTTGTTGCGGGCGACTCCATGCAATTAAAGCCGGGAGACTTCTATCAATCGCGGTGGCAGGAAGAAGACGAAACTCAACCCGATGCTGAAATTGATTCGCTGTTGGAGTTAAGCAGTCGTTATTTATTGCAAGTACAATTACAAGGTCACTATCGTAGTAAGTCATTGGAGTTGATTGATTTCTCGAATCGACATTTTTATAATGGTAATCTACAACTGCTACCCGACATGCAGGAGATGAATGCGAACAAACCTTGCTTGCAATATGAAAAAATTGAAGGTCATTGGATAAACAACACCAACCCAGAAGAAGCTTTACATGTTGCAGCCTTAGTCTCAAAGCTGATTCATGAAAATTCAGAAAAAGAAATTGGTGTAGTGACTTTTAATGCGCCACAGCAATCGCTTATCATGGATATGATTGAAAAAGTAGTTGGGCACATTCCCCCTACTCTCTTTGTAAAGAATATTGAAAACGTGCAAGGCGATGAACGGGATATTATTATTTTTTCGGTTGGCTATGCACCTGATGAAAAAGGAAAAGTAGCAGCTCAGTTCGGAAGTTTGAATTTAGCGGGTGGTGAAAACAGATTAAATGTTGCTGTAAGTCGCGCTCGCGAAAGAGCCATTGTAGTAACCAGCTTGTGGCCCGATCAACTGCATGTAGAAGATACATTAAATGAAGGACCGAAACTCCTCAAACTCTATCTTCAATTTGTACTCGATGTTTCAAAAGGTCAGTATGAACCGTTCGCTAAACCAATCACAACTAAAAAGACTTCCTTTAATTTAAAAGAAGAAATCAAAGAATGGGCAAAAGGAAAGTGGCCGGAATATAAAGTAGAAGAAAACAGACTTCCTTTCTACGATCTTACCATAGAACTTAATAACCGAAAGTTAGGAGCGGTACTCACTGATGATAACTTCTATCTTCAAAGCTTAAGTGCAAAGTCGGACCATGCATTAACACCGCGCTTATTGGAATTAAAGAATTGGCCGTTCCTCCGTGTCTACAGTCGCAACTACTGGCAAGACCCGGATAAGTTCTTTAATGAGATTAGTAAGTTTTTAAATCGTTGATAGAATAATTACTAAGTCTGATCACCCATTCACAAAAATTAGAATTGATATTATACTTGGATTGAAAATCCTAATCATCATGGTTCGACATTGCAAATGTCGAACAGCCAATGGTAATAGCGAACTCCCCGATTGTTCACTAAAGCCTTATACGCCATCGCTCCTAATTAAAGTTTGAGTAACTTTGAAAACATGGATATGTTTCTTTTGTTTTCGGTTTTAATTACCCTTGCCGCGGTTTTTTCCTTAATCAATATCCGGTTCATTAAACTACCCTCGGGCATCAGCTTAATGCTGATGGGGTTGGTGGTGTCAATAGGATTAATTTCTATTGGAAAGCTTTCTCCGGGTTTTACTCAGTCCATTAAGGATAGTTTATTAGCGCTGGATTTCTCAGAATTTATTCTCGGAATAGTCTTAAGCTTTTTACTTTTTGCGGGTTCGCTGCATGTTAAGCTTGACGATATTAAGGCATCTGCCAAAAGTATTTTCAGCTTCGCTACAATCGGCACGCTTATCTCAACCTGTTTAATTGGAACGCTTGCCTTTTTTCTACTGCCATTCATTGGTATTGAGGCTCCATTCCTTGCATGCCTGCTTTTTGGCGCACTGATTTCACCAACAGATCCAATAGCCGTGATAGGTATTTTAGGAAAAAGTAATTTATCAAAATCAATTGAAACCAATATTGTAGGCGAATCTTTATTCAATGACGGAATTGGTGTAGTCGTTTTTATTACGCTGTTGGGAATTTCTTCGACAGGATTAGAAAACATGAGCGTCTCCTCCATTGGTATTCTGTTTGCCCAGGAAGCGATTGGCGGTTCGTTGGTCGGGCTCGCTATTGGCTACCTTGGTTTTAAACTGATGAAATCCATAGACGATTTTCAATCTGAAATTTTAATATCCCTGGCCATGGTTATGGGCGGCTATTCTTTGTGCAGCGCTATTCATGTTTCAGGTCCGCTCGCTATGGTAGTTGCTGGTCTATTTACCGGAAACAAGGGAAAGAATGAAGCGATGTCCGACATTACTATGGACTACCTAGGAAAGTTTTGGGAAGTTTTAGAAAGTATATTGAATGCAGTACTTTTCATGCTAATCGGACTTGAAATGGTGATTGTGCATTTACAATTCAACTATCTGTTGGTTGGCCTTGCATTGGCTATCTCACTTGTGGTAGCCAGATACATCTCACTCGTATTGCCAACATTCCTTTTTGGTCTTCATAAGAAATTTAAAAAAGGGACGCTGATCATCATGTCTTGGGGCGGACTTCGTGGTGGCATCTCCATTGCCTTAGCTCTTTCGTTACCGACAGAATCTCAGCGCGAAGTTTTTGTACCGATAACTTTTACAGTGGTGTTCTTTTCAATTGTGGTGCAAGGATTAACCATGGGTAAGTTGATTAAACGTATAGGAAATTAGTTCACATCATAATTCTGCTCTATCTTTTAGTTTTTGCCCCTTTTGCTGTAGGTTATTACAAAAATCGAATAGCTGGCAATTTGTATGATGCCAATTAAAATCCGCCTTCCATCATATTATCCGCCAATCTAATTCATTAAGTTAGCAACGCGTTTATAAAATCCTTACTTTCCAAAAAACTTAGTTCAACCCATGAGAAAGATTTTATTTATTCTTTGCCTTTGTGCCACAACCCCTCAGGCTCAGTTAACTATTGAATCAACCGGGTGTGCAAAAAATAGATCGTAGTATTATTGAAGGCGTCAGACCTCTATTATTTTTCTCTTAGCGGTAAGACGCCTTTTAACATAACCAAATTACCTATGAAACATCTACTAATCCTTTTTATTCCGATTGCATTGTTCAGTTGCGCTGGCTCAGATGACGAAACACCTCAAACTGAAGTTTATTCACTGCTTGGGCTAGAATATTATGCGCCTACCGATGTCAATCCAAAATTGGATAGCAACCTTACCGTGGCAAAGAAAAATTTTGAAGTCGATACTTCAGAAAAAAATTACATCTGGCTGGGCAGGCGTACTGCCTACCTTACTCGATATAATGAAGCCATTAAAATTTTTAGTGAAGGGATTGAAAAATTCCCAAACTCATATAAGTTGTATCGTCATCGGGGGCATCGGTATATTTCTCAACGAAAGTTTGATGCCGCCATTGCTGACTTTAATAAAGCTGTTGTGTTAATGCGAGGCGCCCCAATTGAAATTGAACCGGACGGTCAACCTAATAAGCTAAACAAACCTCTATCCACAACACAATTTAATGTGTGGTATCACCTTGGTCTTGCACATTACCTTAAAGAAGAGTTTGAAGAAGCGGAAAAAGCTTATTTGCAATGCCTGGCCGTTTCGGATAATGACGACTTGATAACCGCCACGGTGGATTGGCTTTACATGACCTATCGAAGAATGGGAAAAGAAGCAGAGGCTAAGCAAATACTGGAAAGGATAACACCCGATATGACGATCATTGAAAATGATTCTTACTTCAAGCGGCTCAACATGTATAAAGGGTTGTTGCCTGTCGACTCTGTTTTGAATGTGAACAGTAACACTGTTGATGTTGATCTGGCCTTAGCAACCCAGGGTTATGGCGTAGGCAATTGGTACTTATGTAATCACGACACAGTGAGTGCCATTACTATTTATGAAAAAGTAGTTGGCGGAAAACATTTTTCTGCCTTTGGCTTTATTGCTTC
>JBBSBG010000088.1:0-10056 GCA_038251495.1 Cytophagales bacterium | reverse complement strand
CGCTGTCGCTGAATCGGTATTATCTAGTTGGCGTGGCATGCCAATAACCACTTCATCCACCGTTTCTTTTTGGAAGTATTTTTTAAAAAACTCTAACAGACTAACTGTTTCAACAGTCTCCAACGCGGTTGCAATAATTCGTAATGGATCTGTTACCGCAAGTCCGGTGCGCTTCGTTCCGTAATCAATAGCAAGAATTCTTCCCATGACCTCACCCCCCATTCCCCCTCTCCATCCCGATAGCTATCGGGAGACATGGGGTGACTGACTTTACTTGAAGTGGATATTCTTCAAATCTCATCTCGCTCTTATAAAGTTTATAACTTTCTTAGAAACAAAAACTGAATAAGTTTATTTGGCTATTTAATCAATTGAGTTTGGTTCGCTCGAAGAATTTTTTCTTCACCTCATTTTCAAGTGCCAAGGCTTTAGGGAACAGGATTTCATTCTCCACACGCGCATGCACCTGTAAACTTTTCTCAAACTGAATTAATTCAGAATAAATGACTTTAACATGTAGCGGAGCATCAGGAATCAGCAGATAATCCTTTGTTATTTTTCTAATCCCTTCCATTTCATCGTCATGGGCTTCATGTTCGATGGCGCACTTTTGTAGTGAATGCATCTCCATCAGATTATAGAGCTTGGTTGGATTGAAGTAGCCGCGAGAAGCTCTTTCTAAAACCTGAATGTATTTGAATAGCGTGTCTTCCTCCTCATAGATATGATGTATAAAGTCCTCCAAAAAGAGTGGAAATAAAATTTTTAAATCACGCTCTACCAAGTTGTATTGGTTATGATTAGCCTTAAAACTTTCAACTAACCTACCGATGTACGGAAGTTTATGTTTTACGAATAAATAATGAGAATGCTTCAGGTATTCGATAATCAAGTCGATGGGATAGCTGATCAGCGGCAAATCTGATTCTTGAAAATTCGTGCTCGGAGATTCTAATTCACGCACAACCGTTTCGACATTTAAACCTTTTTGGTTGCAAACCTGTTCCAGAGTTTCTTCTTCATATTCGTAAAATTTAATCCCGAAATAGAACAGCACATGAGCGCGAATGCTCGCCTGATCCACCAACTCAACGATTCTACAACTCCTTAGGGCACTTTTTTCCATCAATTGTGTAAATATAGTAAACTCATTTTTAGCAAAAATCTAACCTTAACAATTAATTTGGCGTTGCGTTAGAGTACTACTAACATAACGAGAAAGTATGGAAGAGCAGAGGAATTCATCGTATCAGATCAGTTTACCCTTGATTTTGTGTATTGGCTTGGCGGCTGGTGTGCTGATTGGAGCGAGTTTGACCAATAAATCAGGTACTGGCGATATAAGTGATGATGTACAAAAATTTAGGGAAATATTAAGTCTTGTCAAGAATGAATATGTGGATAAAGCCCCTACAGGTGAGTTGGTAGAAGACGCTATCCAGCACATGCTCAGCAAATTAGATCCACATTCTTCCTATATCTCAGCCCAAGATCAGGTTGCGGCCAATGAAGACCTTCGCGGAAATTTTGAAGGCATTGGCATTGAGTTTAACATCTTTCACGATACTCTGGTTGTGGTTGCCGCACTCAGTGGCGGCCCTTCAGAATCTGTAGGCCTTCACTCAGGCGATAAAATTGTAAAGGTTAACGATAAAGTAGTTGCAGGCATTGGATTAACAACACCAGAGGTTCCAAAAATTCTGAAAGGACCAAAGGGAACAGAAGTTAAAATTGAAGTGGTACGAAGAGACACCAAAGAACCGATTACATTTACAATCATCCGCGATAAGATTCCTCAATTTTCGGTAGATGCCAGCTATATGGTTACTCCTGAAATCGGCTACATAAAAGTAAATCGCTTTTCACAAACTACTCACAAGGAAGTTCAGCAAGCGATTAGCAAGTTGAAGAAAGAAGGCATGACCAAATTGGTTTTAGACCTTCAGGGAAACCCGGGCGGTTATTTAGATGAAGCTGTTGGAATTGCGGATGAGTTTCTTAAAAAAGGCGAACGAATTGTTTTCACTAAAGGGCAAGAAACAAAATACGATGAAGATTTATTTGCGAGTGATGCGGGTGATTTCGAGCGTGGCGATTTAATAATTTTGGTAAACGAAAGCAGTGCTTCGGCTTCTGAAATTGTTGCTGGTGCCCTTCAGGATAATGACCGGGCATTAATTGTTGGCCGAAGATCTTATGGAAAAGGATTGGTGCAGCGCCCATTTAGGTTGAATGATGGCTCCGAAGTAAGACTAACCATTTCAAGATACTACACACCCAGTGGCCGCTCAATCCAAAAACCATATAACGATCTCGATGAGTATGATAAAGATATTTCCAAACGGTATAAGCATGGCGAGTTCTTTTCGGCTGACAGTATTCACTTTAATGATTCGTTAAAGTTTGAAACGACCAACGGCCGCACAGTATATGGTGGCGGTGGCATTATGCCCGACTACTTCGTGCCATTGGATACTACAAACAGCAGCAAGTATTTCAACCAACTGTTCAATGCCAACATTCTACGCGAATATGCTTTTACATTTGCTGAGCAAACCCAAGTTTCATTAAAAGAAAAAGGATACAAAGTGTATCTTCAGAATTTTGAAGTAACTGATGCCATGTTAGGTCGAGTAGTGGTAATGGGCGTTAAAAATAAAATTGACCCGCGGCCAAAAGATCTGGAGAAAAATAAACGGTTATTTCAAGTTTATCTAAAAGCAGAAATTGCCCGCAATGTATGGGACAATCAAAGTTTTTATCCAATCATAAACGAAACCAACGAAGTTCTTCAACAAGCGATTCAACTCTTTGACAGGATACCAGAACTGAATCGAACTAAGATGTAATTCTAAACATATAGGCACATAAGCATGTGGCACTCGCTATGTGAAATATGTTCCTATGTGTTTAAAAAAACTACAAGGGTTTGATCAGCCCAATTGATCCCAAGTTTTTGTACCTTCACCAAACAGTTTTTTTACTGAACACTCAATGCTATGTACTACCACAGACTAGGAAACATTCCGCATAAACGCCATACTCAATTCAGGCAACCCGATGGTAGTTTATATAAGGAGGAATTGGTAAGCTCAGAAGGGTTCTCTGGAATTTATTCCAATCTCTATCATATCAATCCGCCTACGCGAATAAAAGCGGTGAAAGATCCGGTAAAGTACGGTCCAAAAGTAATTCAAGACTATGCTTTGCGTCAAACTCATCTTAATACATCTAAAGTAACGGTTACAGGTGAAGATTATCTTACAGCGCGCAAGGTGCTATTAGCAAATAGCGACTGCTCAATTTCCATTTGTTCGCCAACACAGCGCAAGATGGATTACTTCTATAAAAATGCTGAAGGCGATGAAGTACTTTATGTGCACGATGGAAAAGGATTTTTAATTTCTCAGTTTGGTAAATTAAAAATCCAGCAGGGCGATTATGTGGTAATCCCACGCACGGTGATTTATAAATTAGAATTTGAAGACGGACCTCTGCGCCTTTTAATAATTGAATCGGCCTCACCTGTCGAAACTGTAAAGCGATATAGAAATCAATTGGGTCAATTGGGTGAGCACTCGCCTTATTGCGAGCGCGACATTCGTCCTCCACAAGAATTAATTACTGAAACGAGCAAAGGTGAGTTTCTAATGAAGATCAAAAAGCAAGGCTACCTTCACCAATACGTGTATGATTACAGTCCGCTTGACTTGGTTGGGTGGGATGGATTTTTGTGGCCGTATGCATTTTCAATTCACGATTTTGAACCAATTACAGGCCGCATTCACCAGCCACCGCCCGTGCACCAAACATTTCAGGCACGTAACCTTGTAATCTGTTCTTTTGTACCCAGGTTGTTTGATTATCATCCGCTTTCAATTCCTGCGCCTTACAATCATAGCAACATCGATAGTGATGAAGTGCTATATTATGCTGAAGGAAATTTTATGAGTCGCAGAGGCATAGAGCGTGGATCATTTACTTTACATCCGGGCGGTCTACCACATGGTCCACATCCAGGCACGGTAGAAAAAAGTATCGGTGCAAAGGAAACGCATGAGTTGGCAGTGATGGTCGATACATTCCGACCACTTTTTCTTACAGAAGATTCACTGGAGTTTTTAGATGATAAGTATCCAATGAGTTGGACAGATAATTCCACTGATGGTTTTAATGAGGTTAATACACCTTAAACTTTGATTTCTTAATTTAATCAACCATGAAAAAATATTTATTAATTATACTTATTGCCTGCTATCAATTAGCAACCGCACAATCCCCTAACCTTACCGGTGCCTGGCAAAGTGGTTCTGATGAAAACCGGATTGTTGTGATTGTTGCCGGAGATTATTTTTCCGCAGCTATCTACAATAAAAAAGATAACAGCTACCTCGGTGCATTTGGTGGCAGCTGGCGCATAGAAAAAAATCAATTCATTGAGGTACATGAATTCAACACCATGCATCCGGAGTGGATCGGTACTGAACAGAAATCTGAATTTGCCTTGAAAGGAGATAAACTAACCTTCAAGACAAAAGAGCGTAATGAAACTTTTATACGACTTGATGATGGCAAACCAGGTGCACTGGCCGGAGCCTGGTTGATTACTGGCAGAGTTACCGAAAAGGGATTACAAAAAATGACACCGGGAGCTCGAAGAACGATGAAGATACTTTCTGGTACACGATTTCAATGGATCGCTTACAATGTAGAAACGAAAGAATTTTTTGGAACTGGCGGTGGCGCCTACACAACATTAGATGGCAAGTACACCGAAAACATTGAAGTATTCTCCAGAGATAATAGTCGCGTAGGCGCAAGTCTTGAATTTAATTTTTCTATTGAAGATGGTGATTGGCATCACAGCGGCAAGAGCAGCAAAGGCGATCCCATAAATGAAGTCTGGACCAAGCGCGAAAAGATAGGCTTGTAAGAATGGAAAAATATTCGCTCCCCATTCAAGTTCGCTGGTCTGATATTGATCAAAACCGACACTTAAGACATTCTGCTTATTATGATTATGGTGCCACCGTGCGCATTACTTGCTTTTCAGAACACGGTCTTACCAATTTAAAATTTGAAGAGCTTCGAATAGGCCCGATACTCTTCAGGGAAGAAGCAATTTTTAAACGTGAAATAAAATTTGAGGATAAAATAACAGTTGACCTTGTGGTAAC
Organism: Cytophagales bacterium; assembly: GCA_038251495.1. Lineage (GTDB taxonomy): Bacteria > Bacteroidota > Bacteroidia > Cytophagales > Cyclobacteriaceae > ELB16-189. Next base: position 4,879 of record JBBSBG010000088.1, on the reverse strand, counting down.
AAAAGCAACTACAGACTTTAGTCGCTGGAGCGTTCGGCATCATTTCTTTAAAGACGATGGAACACTCAGTGCCATCATTAATTTGGATGGCGCATGGATTGATGTGCTTGCACGAAAATTAGCAATCCCTGATGATTTCATTCAAAGGGTATTCGAAGACTTTCCTAAGGCAAAGGATTTCGAAATAATTGTGAGAGAGAAAAAGTAATTATTGTTTAACCCATCGCTCTATTTCAACCGGATAGTGCGAGTGCTCAAGTGCTTGCACTTTTTTAGCAATTGAATCGGGCGTGTCTTCTGGAAGCACTTCACACCTAGCTTGAAAAATAATTTTCCCCTCATCATATTTTTCGTTCACTTCATGTACGGTTATTCCAGTCTTGGTTTCACCTGCTGCTTTAACGCCAGCGTGAACTTTCGATCCATACATTCCCTTACCGCCAAACTTTGGCAGTAATGCCGGATGAATGTTTATAATGTGTTTTGGATATGCTTGAATCAGGCTTTGAGGAATCATCCAAAGAAAACCAGCCAATACTATGTGTGTAATTTGCTCCTCCTTCAACCAATTCAATACCACATCACTTTCGTAGAATTGGTTTTTGTTAAACGCTTTGGTTTGAATGTTAAACTTTTGGGCGCGTTGTAATCCAAATGCCTCAGGATTGTTACTTAAAACAAGGGCTACCGTAATTGTAGGATGATTTGTGAAATAAGAAAAAATCTGTTCGGCATTGGAGCCATTGCCTGAAAGAAATACAGCCAAACGAGCAGGTTGATTCATGAGTGCAAATAAAAGAAATTAAGGGCATCTCTAAAACCATAACCATAATTTACGCAGAGGCGTCAGAGCGTTTTACGCTTAAGCAAAGAGCGGTCAGACGCCTTAGTATTGGTAAGTCCATTAAATAAACACCATGCTGAGAATACCAAGAAGCATAATGATTTTACACCACTGACTGAGCCAATAGAAATCCTTCCGGGTATCTGCCCTTATTAAACGAATCAATAGAAAGCCAAGTGGCACAAATAGAAGTACTAAAAAATAATAAAAAGGCAGTTCCACAAACTTTGCATTTAAAAGCAGCACCGAAGTAAACAACAACGCAAGCAAAACATAGATTATGATTTTCGTCCGTCTAATTCCCCAGATAATAGGCAAAGTTCGACAGCCAAACGTATTATCACCCTTCAGGTCTTCCATATCTTTCAATATCTCGCGAATCAACGTCATGAAAAATGCAAACAACGCATAGATAATAACTAACGAGTTATTTACATCATAGAGAATATTCACCAACACAATAGAAATACTGGTAAGCCAGGCAACCACAAAATTGCCAATGAAAGGTTGGCGCTTTAAACTATTAGAATACCACCAGAGCAAAAAAGACGAGAAAAAATTAATCATCCCTATTTTCCAACCAATGAAAAATCCTAGTCCCACTCCAATCGTCAGCAAAATACTGTGAAAGAAAAGTGCGTACCTGCGAGTGATGCTTTTTCCAATCACCACACGTTCAGGCTTATTGATCAAATCAATTTTTATGTCATAATAGTCGTTGATGATGTAGCCAGCAGCGGCTATAACAACGGTTGATGTTGCCAGCACCAACAATCTCCAATCCCAAATCAGGCTTTTATCGATTAGAAAGCCAGCAGCAAAATATTGAGCTAGTCCAATAATAACCAGATTCCAAAACCGGGTGAGGCGTAGGAGCGCACGAATGGTGAAGGGCTGGTATTTTTTTTCAGGCATTAGTACAAAGATAATCAGAACTGGATGCTAGATACTAGTCACTGGAAACTTGAGAAATTAATTTACCAGAGTGACGAGTAACCAGAATCCAGCGACTGTTTAATTCTAAAACCTCAACGCCACCATCAACAGATAATTTCTGCCTGCTTGCGGATAGTAGAAATTCTGTCTGTATTCAGTTGCCCCACCTCTATACCCATAGGTGTAGCCATTCGATGAATAGGCTACATCGAAAATATTATTCGCCAACAAACTAACAGAAATCTCGCGCATAAATGACGGCTTTATTATGTAAGACAACCGCAGGTCATTGATAAAATAAGAATCTATGCTACGGCTATCCTTTGAGGTATTATCCAAAAACTGCTTACCAACATATTTTGTAAGTAATCCCAACTCAACATTTTTAATTGGCGAAAACATTAAGCTCGATCCCGCAATCACATTTGGTGAAAAAGAAATGTCGGAGTTTGAAAAGGTGTTTATTACTTCATTGTACTCATCAAAATTGGTTCCGTAGTCGTAAATCACTTCATCGAAGTTTTTAATTTTATTTTGACTGAGCGCTACGTTCGCATTCCAGATTAATTTTGGACTTAGCCTGATCGTTCCTTCAACCTCAACTCCGGTTCGGTAACTTTCATCCACATTCGTGCGAATAGATGCACCCACGTCATTTAGTTCACCAGTTGGCACCAGTTGATTTCTATAATTCATTAAATAATAATTTACATTAAGGATAACATTGTTTTTTCTGTATCTCCAACCTGCTTCAATGTTATGTAAAGTTTCATGCCTAGGAATTACCCCGGCAAGGGCATCAATAAAATCATTGCGCACGGGTTCGCGATTGCCCACACTGTAGGACGTATAAATCTGTTGTTCAGGTGAGATTTCGTAAGTGGCTCCAACCTTAGGATTGAAAAAGTTAAATTGCTGATCAACATTAAAATCAAATTGCCTATTCTCCTTACCCGAAGCCTTATACGAAATCCCTCTGTACTGAAGATCAATAAACCCTGTTAGCTTATCAGTGAGTTGATAATTATTTTTCCAGTAGATTGTGAAATCACTTTTCTTACCATTATTAAAATAATATTGGTAATCTTTTGGCACATCAGCAACCTGTGCCCAGATAATTTCTCCAAAATGATCACCATCATATTGATTCCAGGCACCGCCCAATATTGAATTCAGTTTGTCTTTCTCATAATTCAGAGAATAGGTAACTCCATAAAAGTTATTGTCGAGCCAACGTCTGCGTATTAAATCACTCGATGAGATTGTTTCATTTCCTATCACAACATCATTCAAACCATAATTATTAAAATCATCATCAATTTTATACTCTTCAAAGAATCCGCGGCCATAGGTATAATGCAGGGCGCTATTTGCTGTAAGCGATTCTGAAAACCGATGCGAGACATGAAGCTGGTAATGATCTTGTGCATAATTATCCACCTGGTTCTTGTACGTGTAAATATTAAATGTTCGCCCTGATGTTAGTAAGTTATCAGTTTGTTCCTGATTCCAACCTTCAATGGAAGCAGTTTCCAACATGGCTTCGGTGTCATTATTCAAACGAGACTCGGGTACACCATTCCAACTTTGATAGGTAATTTCTTTGCCTCCAAACACAATAGCCTTCACGATGGTTTTCTTACCATAATAGCCGCCAGACAAATAATACGATTTTAGGTTGGAGCTTGCGCGATCAACATAGCCATCAGAATTAATCTGCGAAAGCCTGCCGTCAAATACAAACTTGTCGTTGATCAGTCCTGTACCAAGGGCAACCGTATGTCTGCGCGTACCAAATGATCCAAATGAATTTATCACATCTGCGGAAGCATTATCATTTCGGGTATTGGTTTGCATATTCACGCTCGCACCAAAAGCACCCGCACCATTGGTAGAGGTGCCCACACCACGTTGCACCTGCACACTTTGCGTGGATGTGGCGAGGTCGGGAGTATTAACCCAAAACACACCTTGACTTTCGCTATCGTTTAAAGGAATTCCATTGATGGTTACATTAATGCGCGTGGCATCGCTTCCGCGAATACGCAAGCCTGTATAACCAACACCCGCACCAGCATCAGAAGTTGTTACCAAAGAGGGAGTCCAGTTAAGGATGAAGGGAAGATCCTGACCAAAATTCTGCTTTTGTAAAGCAGCCTTGTTGATGGTCGTAAAGGTGGTCGGGCCATTTTCATCTACTCGCGTTGCCGAAACAATTACCTGATCCGTTATAAAAACATCTTCGTCCAACAGAATTGAAACCCAACCGGATTGATTGGCCTCCAGTTTTTGAGTTGTTGTTTTGTAACCGACAAAGCGAATCTCTGCTTCGTAATTTCCATCAGCCAATTGACTAAACAAAAAATAACCATTCTCATCTGTTACTTCAACTTGATTAGTTTCATTTAGCGACACAGTTGCTCCTGAAAGAGCTTGTCCGGTTTGTTTGTCTTTCACGTAACCGCGAATGACAGCCTGCGCTGTTGCGCTCCAACCCAGCACGCTAAATGCTGCACACACAATAAATTTTAACATGCTTACTTTTCGTTTAAACCCGCAGGCACATCGGGGAATGTACCTTACTTACGTGTTTATTTTGCCTCCCTTCGTCCGCATTACCGGCATCAGGTTCTATGGGTATGATCTCAGCCCTTTTTTTTGGCACCCCTGTCATGATTTTCTTTCATGACAGTGCAAAGTAACGATGACTTTATCTATTTTGCAATGCACTCTATGGATACTGGATGCTGGTTTCTGGAAAACCACAACTATTAAACATTCAATTATGCGCAAAGCTACCGTTAACAATAAAGTATTTGAGATTGATTCTGATGAATCGGGTTGGTTGGTGAACGGAGAACCTCACACGTGGGATCTTGTTCAACTTGCCGATGGCTATTATCATATCTTATATAAAAACAAAAGTTATCGCGCTGAGCTGATTAAGAATGATGTTGAAACAAAAACGATCACCCTCAAGATCAATAGCCGAAACTATTCAGTAAACCTGAAAGACAAGTTTGATCTGTTGCTCGAAAAAATGGGGATGACTAATACTGCCAGCAGCAAAGTCAATTCAATCAAAGCGCCCATGCCCGG
>JBBSBG010000087.1:0-10104 GCA_038251495.1 Cytophagales bacterium | reverse complement strand
GGCGGTTTTGTATTGGAAGACGCTGATCAGTGGAAATAATCTGATCTTAACCAGTCTTCTTCAAAAAATAATCTACTCCGATACCTAAATTTAAAGGTATCGAGAAGTAACCATGTATTTTGGTAGAATAATCACACGTTACGCTTGTGCGTAAACTATGTGTGCAAACTTCTCTTAATCTGTTGGATTGGCCGTCTAACGTACTGACGGTCTGACCCCTTGCCAGTTGAAGGCTTAAAACCTCAGGTTTGATTTAATTCCTTTTTGTCAAAAAGACACCTGTTTATTTCATTTCTGAATGAAATGTTACATCGCTTTTGGAGCTAACTTTTCTAGTTTATAATTAGTTCAAAGGGCATTCGCGCCTGGGTACCCTGAAAGGACTTTAACTTTTTAAGTTGTTGATAGGTGCTATACTGGTCACCCAAACTCTCCTTCAAAGCTTTTGTTTCGGCATTTTCTTCCATGCCCATTATCAACTCTTGAATGAATGATTTCTGCACTGGATAGAATCGCATTTTATAATCACCACTAACGCCAGCCTTATCAACGGCAATTGTTACTGCATCTTCAAAGTTGCCTAGCACGTCTACCAAGCCATTCTGTTTTGCTTGCGCACCCGTCCACACTCTGCCCGAAGCAATCTTCTTTAATGACTCCACTGACATGCCTCGCCCGTCAGCTGCTTTCTTAGTAAATGATTCATAGATGTCCTCCGTTCTCTTTTGCCAGATTGCCTTCTCAACAGAAGTCAATGGTCGTGTTACCGTTACCATCTCACCTATTTCACCAGTCTTCACTTCTTCAAATGTGATTCCCAATTTCGAATCGAGAAAACTACTCATATCAAACAACACACTGAACACGCCAATTGAACCGGTGATGGTTGTTGGTTGCGCTACGATAGTATCACAGGCCATCGCCAAATAATAACCACCTGACGCTGCATAATCACTCATGGATGCAATCACCGGTTTTACTTCTGAGGCTAACTTAATCTCGCGCCACATCACATCCGATGCCAGCGCACTTCCACCTGGCGAGTTGATACGAACCACAATGGCTTTCACTTTATCATTCGTGCGCGCTTTTCTTAATTCTTCAGCAAACGTATCGGAACCAATTAAACCATTCGAAGCTTTGCCAGGCATGATGTCACCATCAGCAACAATTATAGCAATTTCATTTTTAGATGTTGAATACGAAGTAAAACTTTTTTTATACTTACTGTATTTGAGAAAGGCGATGTCGTCATCCTTGCCAATACTTAATCTGTTCCGCAAGTCTGCCTGCACCTGATCATAATAATAGAGCGAGTCAATCAAACCCAACTTCAACGCAGAGCTCGTATTGGTTACCAACATTTTATTTGATATCTCGCGCAAGCGATCCAAATCAATATTGCGGCTTGACGAAATATCATTCAGTATAACGGTATTAATATCAGAGATTAATTCATTTAGCTGCAATTTATTTTCGGCACTCATGTGATCAAGTATAAAAGGCTCCACGGCACTTTTAAAATCGCCCACTCTAAACACCTGCGGTTTGATCTCAAGTTTGTCAAAAAGCTTTTTGAAGAACGAAACTTCAACCGCCAGTCCATTAAATTCAATTTCGCCTTCAGGATTCAAGAATACTTTGTCGGCAACAGAAACAATATAATATGCCTGCTCTGTATAGAATTCGCTATAAGCCACAATCCATTTGCCTGAAGTTTTAAAATCGGCAAGCGCTTGCCTGATTTCGCGGGCTACGCCATAGCCGGCCATAAACATGCTCACATCTAAATAGATTCCTTTAATGTTTGGATCTGACTTGGCGTGTTCAATGGAGCGCTTCAAGGGCAACAATCCAATGGAGGATACAGCACCCGGTATCGGTAATCCTTCAAACGGATTTTCAATCTCATTTTCCGTAATCGGAACGTCTAATTTAAGATGCAGGACTGAATTTTCTTTTACAGTAGTTACCGTATCGCTACTTGATAAGTTAGTGGCTATGCCGATTATCAAAAATACTGCGAGTAAACAAAAGATAATAAACGCTACCAACGAGCCGAGGCATGAGGCCAGAAATGCTTTAAAGAAATTCATACGTCAAAATTAAGCGCTAAAATTACTGAAAGGTTATCCGTAAAGAAACACCTTCACTATCTTTCCGGCCAAATGAAATCAGGCAGTGTGACTTTGCTCTTAGGCAGCAACTTAGGAAACCGAAAAAAGACCCTTAGGCAGGCCTGTGTGCTTATTGAGAAGCGAATCGGAACCTTATTGTTACTTTCATCTTATTATGAAAGTGAGCCGTGGGGCAAAACAGATCAACCTGATTTTCTAAATCAAGCCTTGATGGTGGAGACTAAACTTTCACCACCAGCTGTGCTCGCTGAAGCACTTTCCATTGAGCGGGAATTGGGAAGAATACGAAATGAAAAATGGGGTATGCGCACCATTGATATTGATTTGCTCTATGCAGAAACTACAATCATAAATTCTGAGCGTCTGGTTATACCTCATGCTGGTATAGCTGAAAGACGATTCGTTTTAGAGCCGCTAGTCGAAATTATTCCGCACTTTATTCACCCAATATTGAATAAAAATCAGAAGCAACTTCTGGATGAATGTAAAGACCCTCTTAAAGTAAAAAAGATTTAAAGACTTGAAACTTCTGCCTGTGGAGCAATCTTTTTTACCAACCCTTGCAACACTTTACCGGGGCCACATTCAATAAAGTTGGTTCCACCATTCTGCACCATCTTTTGCACTAACTGAGTCCAACGCACAGGCGCAGTTAATTGGTCAATCAGGTTTTTCTTAATAACCAAAATATCCATTGACGGCAACGCATTTACATTTTGATAAACCGGACACACAGGATTTATAAACTGCGTGGAATCAATGGCAGCAGCTAATTCTTCGCGAGCGGGTTCCATTAAAGGTGAGTGAAAAGCTCCGCCTACCTGCAACGGCAATGCCCGCTTGGCTCCTGCTGCTTTTAATTTTTCACACGCTATTTCTATTCCTTTTATTGAACCTGAAATAACCAATTGACCCGGACAATTATAATTGGCCGCCACTACAATCTCTTCTTTTATAGATGCACAAACTTCCTCCACAACATGATCTTCTAAACCTAAAATAGCAGCCATGGTTGAGGGATTAATCTCACACGCCCTTTGCATGGCCATTGCGCGCTTGTAAACAAGTTTAAGTCCGTCTTCAAATGAAAGCGTTTTGTTAGCAACTAATGCCGAAAATTCGCCAAGCGAATGGCCGGCCACCATTTCTGGTTGGATTGCCTCTTGCGCTAACGCAGTAATTACAGAATGAATAAAGACAGCAGGCTGAGTAACCTTAGTCTGTTTCAATTCATCGGCTGTGCCATTGAACATGATCTCAGTTATTTTATAACCAAGAATGGCATCTGCTTTTTCAAAAAGTGTTTTAGCGGTTGCATTGGTGTCAAAAAAATCTTTGCCCATGCCTACAAACTGTGCGCCTTGTCCAGGAAAAATAAAAGCTTTCATGTGTTAATAATTGTTTTGTTTAATGTCACATGTAATTCGCATATTAATTATAATACTCATTGGTATAGTATTCTCTCTGCTCATTTCATAATTGAGTGTAATTCAGAAATCCGATCGTGAGTTTACGAGTTGGAATAATAACATCAAAATTCTATAAAATAAATCAGGCAATAAAGCGCGATTTCAATTCCGGAGTTGGAATCATACACGCATCTTTTTTACCAAACCATTTATAGCGATTGCTTGCAATCCAATTGTAGACACCATTCCGTATAAAGGCAGGAATAATCATAAATGCATACAACATAGGCCACAACCCGCGCAGGTGACGAGTAATTTCCAATGCAGCATTGCTCTTTTGATAAACCTTATTATTATGAATAAGTAAAACACTATTGAAGTCAGTAACGGGTAAGTTAAACTCATGCAGCAAATTCTTTCCTAATTCTGATTGCAAGGATGCAAATCTAAAAACCGATTTTGAATCTCTTTTAATTATGAAAAGCACCGAACTACTGCACAGATTGCATACGCCATCAAATAAAATGAGCGGTTGTTTTAGCGAATCAGGTGTACCCATCCCTTAAAGGTTTGCTTTTGAGTGGCCGGGTTTACCACATCAAACGTAACGTCTGCACTATAGTAGTATACCCCACCTGTTAATTCCTTCCCATTGTCATCTCTACCATCCCAATCAAGGTAAATGGAGCGTTCCCCACCTGAATTGTAACTGTAGACTTGTTTTCCCCATCTGTTAAAAACTGAAAATTCAACTCCAAGTACAAATCGAGCGCAGCGTGTGCGCAGATCAGCTAAATCCTGTCCACAAGGGCCAATACCACCTTCGCCAATCTCACTCGAAATTCTATCGCTATAGGCGCTGAACAGGTCGTTGCACCGATCTCCATTTGGAGTAAATACATTGGGCAATTCATAATAAGGGCAATTATCAAAACAAAATTCCTCGCTGAATTCACTTGGATTGTTTGCGCGATCTAGTGCCCGAATTTTATAACAGGCGGCAAAGGATGGCAGGTTGCTATCAACAAAAAAAGTATCCGTAACCATGGCGATTAGTGAAAACTCATCCTCTGTTGCATTAGCCTTGTTTGCTTTATAAATTTCATAACTCCGAATGTCTTCCTTGCACACTTGATCAGTCGGTCGCCTCCACGTAAGTGTATTGCTGTAAAAATTTATTCCACATGAAGAAGTCTGCAAATACTGTGAGCAATCTCGAGCTACGATAGCAAATTCAGGCTTGCAGGGCGGGTCAATATCATTTGGTTGGGCGCACGCGATCTGAGAAAAATTAATTAAGGGCTCTTTAATTTTTGGATTGCCATAAGCACCCCGGGTCATTACTTTATAACAATAGACTTTAGAATTATCCAACGGAGTATTAAGGTACTGCCCAGAATCCACATAGTGAAACTGAAACTGGTTTACATCAACACTATCGATTAATGTCAACCCACCTTCAACAGAATTTTCAGGGCCTCTGTAAATCAAGTGTGTTGGGTAATCCTGAGTTTGATTCGACCAGGGCACATCGGCATTCCAGTTTAACACAATCTGTAAAAACTGTGAGGTTGGTTCTAGCCTAACAGTAGATGCAGTTTGTGAAACATCAATTCGAGTATCGTTGCTTGCAAAAGCCGTGACGCGATAGTTATAAATCTTATTTTTAGTATCAATGCCTGAGTCTGTAAACACGGTATCGGCTCGCCTTCCCGGGAAGGTTTGAGTAATTCCTATATCACCCGAAAATCCTTCCGCTCGTTGCACTTCATACGTATAGGGCGGTGGAAATTGAATTAAACTTGCATCAAAAGGGGGTGTCCATCGCACCGTAACCTTTCCATCAGTTGCATCGGTTAAATCGACCGTAACGTTGGTAATGACTGGTGCATCGGCCAAAATTGGGGGTAAGCATATTTCTTGCGATATATAACTTTCTCCACCACCAGGCTGAGGGAACAAAGCAACAAGTCGATAACAATATTGAGCACCCACAGCCAATCCGCGGCCGTTGTTCGTGTCTGTAAAACCAGTTGTACCAATAGCCACTTCTCTGATTAGCGAATATCCAAGAAAATCGGGCATACCTGTAACGCACACTGGCGGAGTATAAACAAATCGATCTACCCTGCGCCAAATCTGCATCGTCACTGCCTTTGATTTACATAAATAATCATCCCATTTTAAGGCGACCGATCGGGCACCCAGATCAACCACAGGGGCTTGCCACACAGGCGCTGGCCCAACAACTCGAATGTTCCAGGTTTTAAATTGAACGAGAGACGGACCATTCTGAGATTTATCACTTATTTTAAATACAACCTGATAAGGCTGGTCTTTAATATGATTGCAGGTAGTTTGCCAGTTTAATGTAAGTTTTGCATTTACCCCCGGAGCTGTATCTTGAAACCTGGCCGGGTTAGGCGTAAATGTGGCTGGCGAAGGATTAACACTAAAGATTTCTGAGAATGCCTCTATCTTTACGCTGTCAAAGTCAGGATCGGTTCCAAACACATCAATAATAGAAATGGGCGCACCTGCTTCCACACAAATATCTGGCGGCACTTGCAATTCGGGGCGTTTGTTCAGGCAGTCTTCAATGATAATCTGCATATCACGAATTACATAGCCAATCTGCACCCAATTGCCTCTTACCCTTCTCCACTCTTTGATTATGAAGGCTATATTATATTCGCCTGGGGCACCCGGGGCATCCCAAAGTAAAGTTCCAGTTGTTGGATTAATTGAAAACGTTGGTGTGCTGCTACCAGCTTCATTAGCTGTTCCATAATTAAGCCCTATAGAGGAGTAGAATTTTTGCACGTTGGGATCTAAATATCCAAACACATTAGTATCCTTTTCTCTTTTCGGAATTGTTAACTCAAATGAAATGCTATCACCGTCTGGGTCGAAAGCACCAGGATTATGGAAAAATGCAGCCCCTGTGCAGCCTTTATCTACTGGCGGCACTAACAAAACCGGAGTGTTGCTGCAACCTAAGAAAGGATCAATGGTTATGGAAGTTTCTATGTAAAATCGAGTGTCTACTGAATTAGTCATGTTCAATACACCCGCATTTCGATTCGCTTCCAGGTAACTAATTACATAGCGGCCCGGCCCTCCATAAGTATGGGTTACTGTGTAGGCTACAAACCCAACTTCAGGCCCCAGATCAGGCCTTTCTGTATTATCAGTTGTTGGCGTTGTAAGCGGCTTGCTCCCATCACCAAAATCTAAAATACCATCTCCAAACTTAATCGGTGAACCTGTATCGGTGTAAATATTAATGGTGATTTTGAACGTGAGACCTGTGCAATTAAGACGCTCAAGTGTAATTTCTCCTGCACGCAAATGAGTAGCCAGTAACTGCGTATGCGCAACCATCGCTAACACAACCACACCCATCATTTTACCGATCCAAGAAATTAATCTCTTCTTTCCCATTAAATTTAAGCTACGCTGTTACAACACTCAAAAATAAGATTAGGTTACAAATAACCACAAATACCAATCTTGAAAAAGTCTTTTTCGATTGATGAACGCCCAATTTCGCAAATTATTTGATGACTAATACCGAATCCGCAATTTGACGCACCTTATTAAATTTAAAATATCCTAAATTTAGCATTTAAGTCTATGAGAGTTGTTAAAGAGATTCCATACCCCCACTTTAAAATCACTATTTTTAATTGGAATAACCGCTACCTGATTAAACTCGAAGCAGGATCATTCGAGCAAACCTATAAAATAAGCGAACTTGATGTTGTAAGTGAAGATGACTTGCTCAACTTACTCGATGAAGATTTTCTAACCCAAGCCGTAGTACGCTTTGATGAAATGGCCAAAAGCCTTTCCCTGGCTGTTGCAAGGCACGAATAATTTGATTTTTGTGTTTGAATGTGCACCGATTAACTTTGGCCTCTTGGGCTGGCTATAATTAGAAGATGGAAATACTGGACGAAAAAAAGAATAAGAACAAAAAATACAAACCCATTCTCGGTGGTATTCCCGACTGGCCTGTCTATCAGCTAAGCAAAAACCGAAAAGAGTTTGTTGAGGAGGTAGCCCATAAATCATTTGAGCGAATCAAGCAGTTAAGACCAAACGCTAAACAACTTATTAGCGACCTTGAAGCTACTGCTTACCGCGAACAAAATCGCATAAAGCGTAACCGCTGGCGCGTAGATCCAAAAGATGATTCAAAATTTTGGTCAAACATTAAAAACGAACTGGTTGAGTTAAGCTCAAAAAATACAGAAGAAATTAATGCCACAGCCGATTCTATTCTTGAACGGATAGTATTGCGCTATGCCAACGAGATAGCAGGCAATTTTAAACCAAACTCCTATCGCGTTACGCGCGAACTTATAAAATTTTGGTTTCAACGACTGTTAAATGGAGCTCGGGTAAAAAAGTTCGGTGCGTTTTTTCGCAATCAATATACGCTGCGCGATAAAATACAAATTGTTGGCAAAGTAAAAATGCTAAGAAAACTTGCCACGGAAGGTACTGTGGTGATGGTGCCTACGCATTTCAGTAACCTCGATTCTATTTTAATTGGTTGGGTCATCCACTCCTGCGGCTTACCGGCATTTATCTATGGTGCGGGTCTCAATCTATTCAACATAAAGATTTTCGCTTACTTTATGAATAGCCTTGGTGCTTACAAAGTAGATAGAAGAAAAAAGAACCTCCCCTACTTGGAGACGTTGAAAATGTATTCTAGCCTGGCTGTCCAAAAAGGCGCCCATAGTTTATTTTTTCCAGGTGGCACGCGCTCACGATCAGGATTGATTGAAAAACAATTAAAACTTGGATTGCTTAGCACTGCCATTGAAGCCCAGCGCAACCTTTATCTGGAAAATCCAGAAGGCCCGGTGCGTAAAATATTTATTGTGCCCGTTACGCTTAACTACAACTTTGTATTGGAAGCTCCGGATATGATTGAAGATTATCTGCACGTAAAAGGCCAGGATAAATATTTTCCTGAACAGGATAAATACGGCAGTATGCAGTTAATCCGCTTTCTGTTTAAATTTTTCACGAAAGGCTCGAATATTTCCGTTTCTATTGGTACAGGCTTGGATGTACTCGGCAATTATATTGACGAGGAAGGCAATAGCATAGACAATCAAGGTCGCATCATTGACACCAAAGATTATTTCATTTCAAATGATAATGTAACAACTGATAAACAGCGCGAAGATGAATACACGCGCATGCTTAGCCAGCGCATTGTAAAAGAGTATCATCGCATCAACCGCGTATTTGCCAGCCACCTGGCCGCCTTTGTTGCTTTTGAAATGTGGCAGAAAAAGTTTCCCATGTTAGACCTATTTAGTTTGCTTCGTTTACCAGAAGAAGATCTTGAATTGGATTATGTGGAGTTTAAAGAAACTTTTAAGCGTGCTCGAAAAAAGATTTACGAACTAAAAGCGGAAGGAAATGTTCGTCATGCTACACACCTAAAGGGCAATGCCGATGAAGTTATTAAACTGGGTGTAGAAAACGTTGGTATTTTTCATTTAAAGCGTCCGCTTCTTTTTAACAAGAAAGGAAATATAATAACCCGCGACCTTACTGTACTTTACTATTACCATAACCGTTTGGTTGGCTATGACCTCGAGTCCTGCATCTGACAAACCTGTTGGGGTAATTGGTGCCGGCAATTTCGGAACGGTGATTGCAAATATTTTAGCAATTAATAGAAAAGTTATTCTGTATGCACGCAACGAGCAAATGGTTGCCGACATGCATGCAAAACGAGAAAGCAAAGGCTATGCGCTTCACCCGCACGTAGAACCAACCCATGACATAGCCATGCTGGCGAGCCGGTGTGATGTAATTTTTCCAATGGTACCATCATTGCACTTTCGTGCGATGATGAAACAACTGTCGCCATACCTTCATCCTTATCATATTCTTATCCATGGCACCAAAGGTTTTGACGTAATACTTCCAGAAGGCCAAACGATAGAAAGCATCTCTAAACTCACAAGAGAGCATGTAAAAACGATGAGTGAGGTTATTCAGGAAGAAAGTGTTGTGGTGCGCGTAGGATGTTTAGCAGGTCCCAATCTATCCAAAGAATTGGCCCAGCGCCAACCCGGAGCAACCGTAGTAGCTAGCCACTTTAATGAGGTAAAGCAACTTGGTAAAAAACTTTTACGCAACGATCGGTTTCAGGTTTATGAAAACGATGACATTGTTGGAGTTGAAATAGCCGGGGTACTAAAAAACATCATTGCCATTGCCTCAGGCGCGTTGAGTGGCCTTGGTTATGGAGAAAACGCAAAGGGTTTATTAATAAGCCGTGGTGCGGTAGAAATGGTTTATCTAGGTCGTGCTTTAGGTGGCGACTTAAAAGCATTTTTAGGAGTTGCCGGAATTGGTGACTTGGTAACTACATGCAATAGCCCGATGAGCAGGAACTTTACCGTTGGCTATCGATTGGCAAAAGGAGAAAAGTTAGATGACATCCTGGCCGATATGTCGGAAATTGCAGAAGGTATTAATACGGTTCGCATCGCAAAGAAATGTGCTGACCATTATAAAGT